>NZ_JALNTP010000015.1:0-59999 GCF_023161805.1 Pseudoalteromonas sp. 1CM17D
TGATGTATAGCGATTTGATTTTTTCATAGTTCCAGTTTCTCAAGTTATTGAGTCTCTGGCAAACACGGGGCGATTCATAGCGATAATATAAAGCAAGCCCCAGCGGGCACGGTTAAAGCAAGTAGGGCTAAGTGCTCATAAAGCATAAACCCGCACACTCCACCTAATAAAAAGCCGGCAATAATAAGTATAAATATTACGCCTTTGCGGGTATCAAAGGGTTCACCTTTTAGCGCTTTGCCTATCATTAAACCTAGGTCGGTAAAAATACCGGTTAAATGAGTGGTGCGCACTACTGCGCCGCTGTAGTTAGTGGCAAGGGCGTTTTGTAAACCACAGGCAGCAGAGGCAAGCGTAATGCCATAAACATGGGCGCGGCTGAGTAAATAGGCGCTTAAAAGCAGCAATAGGCCTTCAATAAATAATAGGGTGTCGTAATGGCGCCCCAGCTTTAACGAGCCGCCGGTAAGTAAAAAACCAGAAAGGGCAGAGCCAAGCATAAAGCTCAGGACTACAGCCAATAGCAATAGTGCGCTAGAGATGTTACTCATTAATGTAATGCCAAGTAGCGTTACACTGCCCGAAAGGTGCGAAATAGCCTGATGCTCAAACCCTAATAACCCAATAGCGTTAACAATGCCAGCAATAAAGGCGAGTGTAAACGCGCCGTACTCAACCCAATTTGGTAATTTAGTTAACATTGCCTACCTTATTAATGCACACCGAATTGCGCTTTATAGCGTTTTATTTGCTCATCAACGAGTGTGGTGTCGACCACGCCATGCTTAAAAGCAATATAAACAGGTAGGGCATAGCCTTCAAGCTGCTTAGCATGTATGTTTTTATAGCCTTTTGAGTACCATAAGCCGGCTTGATAATTAGTTATAGCGTAGTCAACACGCTGTTTATCAAGCAAATCAAACGTGGCTTTAGTGGAGAGTGAATGCATAAAGTTGCTTTGTTTAATCTTGTATTCTTTTGTCAGTACACTGGGTAATTTAACGCCTCTTAGCATAGCAATGCGTGAATTTGATAAGTCATTATTAAGGTTTGCTTTTTCTGTGCTAAATAAACCAAATTGGGTGGTGTGTAGTGGCTCAGTGGTAAATTCTAAATATTGCGCACGCTCGGTATTATTTGCCAGCGCAAAGTAACAATCGTAGTAACCTAACGTCATTTCTTTTTTAATACGAGCCCACGGTAAATGCACCAGCTCAATGGTTACTTTTAAATTACGCTCTATAAAAGTTAAATAGTCTATGTCTATGCCTGTAAAGGTATGTGTTTCATCGTCATAAATTGTAAAAGGCGGGTAATGGGTAGTTGCACAGCGCAGCGTTTTATTAGGCGCTGCTAATAATAGCGAAGAAAAACTAAAAGCTAAAAGCAGCAGTAATGTGCGCATAAATGTAAATCCGATTTTTTCTTATGTTAGTGTGTTTATTATACAGCGATATTCGGTTTTGAGGTGATGATCTATGTATTTTTTCTTCTCGTATAAGTTTAAATTTTAAGAGATAACCATGTTTAACGCAGAGCAGCAATCGCGAATTATAGAAATGGCGTGGGAAGACAGAACCCCCTTTGAGGCTATAGAGCAGTTATACGGGCTTAATTATTCACAGCTGGTCGTGTTTATGCGAGAGCATATTTCAAAGGGTAGTTTTAAAGTGTGGCGCAAACGCCACGCAGGGCGTAAAACCAAGCATTTAAAACTGCGAGACCCAGCCATAATGCGCAGCCATTGCAAAACACAGTACAAGCCGAGATAAATAGCTGCTTGCAGTTTCATATGATGTTCAGGCGTGTTTGATAATCTTTAGCTATTAACATTATTAGAGATTATTTATGAAAGCGTTTTTATATACTGTTTTTTTAGCGGGTGCCCTGGTTAGCGTTAATGCACAGGCAAAGCCCGACAAAGACAATCACGGCCATAAAAATGGCCACCATAAACATCAGCAGCACAACTATAAAAGCAGTAAGAAACTATCTAAAAAGCAGCAAAAAAAGTTAGTGCGTGCTGGGTGGACGCCACCAGGGTTAAGTAAGCGTTACCATAGAGGCGATTACCTAGACCGCAATGTATATAAACAAGGCCGCGTTATTGAACGTTCTAGAGATAATGGTACAGTAAGTATAAAAATAGACAGTACAGTTATACACATGGTGCACGATACCCGAGAAATACTTTCAATTTTAACTCGTTAAGTACAATTTATAAGGATATTTAAATGCTCATTGCACTGGCTATAATCATCGGCTTTTTTTTATTAGTGACCTTATTACCTATGTCGTACAGTCAGCACTACTTAGTGCGCAGCTGCGACTTTGTTCGACTACAGGTATTTTATATAGCCAGCGCTGTTGCAATTATATCGTTTTATTTACTGTGGCAAAGCGGCAATAGCGGGTATTTGTATACTGCTTTAACCGCATTACTAACCATGGCATTACAAGGTAAGTGGATATTTCCTTACACTTGGCTTGCTAAAAAAGAAGTTAAAACGGCCTCCGTGAGCGAAGAGCACAGTGTAAGAATCATGTCGGCTAATGTGCTTATGTCAAACCACAATAGTGAGCAACTAATCTCACTGGTTGATAAACACCAGCCCGATTTATTAATTACCCTTGAAAGCGACAGCTGGTGGGAAAATAAATTAGCTGTTCTTAAAAAAAACTACCCCTATTATATTGAATGCCCTAAAGACAACCGCTACGGCATGCATTTATACAGTAAATTTAAAATTCTTGATGCGCAAATATGTGAGCTCATTGAAGATGATATTCCTTCAATTCATATCCTGTTCGAAAACAATGAAGGCCTTGAAATGCAAGGGCACTTTATACACCCCGCGCCACCAAGTCCCACTGAAGAAGACTCATCGCGCCCACGCGACTCAGAGCTAATAATGGTCGCTAAAGCACTTAAAAAGCCAACACGCCCGACCATTGTAGCCGGTGATTTAAACGATGTAGCATGGTCGCGCAGCACCCGTTTATTTATGCAAATAAGTGGTTTTTTAGACCCACGTAAAGGCCGTGGTTTTTATAACACCTTTCACGCAAGTTACTTTTTTATGCGCTGGCCGCTCGACCATTTATTTCACAGCCAAGGCTTTAAAGTAAAGCGCATTAAGCGCCTTGCAAAATATGGCTCCGACCACTTTGCACTGCTTACCGAGCTGGTGTTTGAAAATGCTAAGCAGCATTCATTAGAAGATAAACCAAAAGAGCTAAAGCAAGAAGAAATTCAAGAGCTTGCTATGAGCAAAGCCGATAAGCGAAAGGTGCCAAGGTTTGAGAAAAGCTAGTTGTTAGCTGTTAGTTGAATATGGTTTTAACTTGAACGCTCAGGTTTAATCCATGATATTTCTTCAGACTTGATAACTTCATCAGACAGTGTAGGTCGGATAAGCGAAGCGCCATCCGACACAGTAAAATACCTTACCAATTATAATCAATATTTATGTTGTTGAGTGCCTCATGGCGTGAAGCTACCTTCCAGGTTTAACTCATTTCTGCCCTTTTCGAGTTAGCAAATTGCATATTTTGCAAATTGGTTTTGCCCCATTATGAGTTTGCGCAACAGAATAGTATGTTTTTCATTCAGGAATACGCCCTACAATTACTAATGAGGAGCTTGTAAAACAGCTTTCTGATTGATGTGTTCACATCAAGCTCTTAACCTTACGACTCTCGTGAAATTGCAAGTATAAGCGGGTAAATTAGATATACCGATCCAGTTTCGTGGTTCGGCTTCTTCTTGAAATACGACCAATGACAGAAGTGTTACACGCATAGTCTAACAGTTGATGTACACAATTAATCCACAAGCAACTCTATCGAGCTATTATGGTTAGATCGCCCAAGTGCATGTTTATCATTGAGGTAAGCCAAGCGTTGCTTGTTTTCGTTTACTTAGTGCAGAGGAGACTATTCGATAGGATTCAGACAGGTAATACTTCAGCTCTTCATCAAGTTTCCCGTCGGTATCGGTTTGCTGGATCCATTTCATCCCTCGACTAGCAAAGTATGGAGCAGGACGGTAGCCATCATGGTTACACAAAAACTCATAATTCAGGTTCGATGCTTTGAATGTGTATGCTGTCGTGCCTCCTTTTAAAGTAAAGCCAATCGCATACACCTTTCCCCCCACCTTCCACACATGTGAGTTTCCCCATTGCATGACATAGGTTGAGGATTTTAAAGCTTCACAAAATTGATTGAATTCATCGTGTTTCATACCCCTGTATTCCTTATCTGATGCTTTTTAAGCTACTTAGCTCACTTTAGCTACATTGGCTTTATAAGTGAAAAAGCGAAAGCTTTTAAGAAGCGGACTTTCCTAAAATCAGAGACATAACTGGAATCCCCGTTATTTTTGAACTTCCGATTATGTAGATTGTGGCAGCGAGCAGATCCATTAATGAAATAGGAATAAATGCCATTGGCGCGATACCAAGCAGAGCGGCATAGCTGACAACGAAGAAGCCAAAAAGTCGAACAAGGCCATTCCACACAATTATAGGAGCACGCCTAGGTAAGTCTGAGACAGCCCAAAGTAATGCTGCCCCGATACTTATAAAGAACGAAGCGAGCACAAGAGTAACAATGAATGAACTTGGCTTAGGAGAAAGAAGCTCAGGGATCATGATCCCAATCGCGACAGGAAAATTAAAAATGGCGGTAATTTGTACAAATTTCTTAAACATATTCCTACTCAATCATTTGAATGTATCGGTTGACTAGGACTTATTTTGTAGTGATCAGTAAGTAATGTCAATATTTTTTAGCGATAACTACAGAATAGGTTTCACCCCTTATCCTCGTTGCAAATCAATCACACAGACTGCATGAAGAATTCGCTTATGATCTGTCATTTACCAGAACAACAAAAAAGAGTTTGCCAACTTACAACAAGACTCAAACGGCGATACTCACCATAACAATAAGCGACACAAACTCCTTTACCTTTTCTCTCCCCAATCAAATGAAAGGGTTGTTCGAACTAATTCTGCATCGTTCACTAAAAAATATTTAGTTATAGCTTTGACATTACTTAGTGATCGATACGGAATGTTCACCCTGGCGTGGTTGCAACAGATATGGCAGATATTACTGGTTTAAGTGAAATGGCATCGTCACCACAATAGTATTACTGACCGCTGCTCGTCTGTATCGAATTGAGTGCGTAGTCCATGACCGATTCTGCAACTTGCTGTGACTCACCCGCTCGAATCTGAGTAGAAAGCCCATAAAGAACCGATAGCAGGTATTTTGTCTGCAGTTCTGCGGTCTCTGACTCAGTTATTACACCCTCAGACTCGATCAAGGTAGTGATCAAGTTTTGGGTTTTCAATCCAAATTGATTGATGTACACCGTAGCTTCTTCAGGAAAGGCAACGCTGTCAGACTCATTGACGCTTTTTACTAATAAACACCCCAGCGGGGTATCAGCACCTGAAAACTCTTGAATCAACTCATAGAAACACGCTCGTAACCTTTCTATGAAAGGCGCGTCTGAAGGCTCTGTGATATGGCGATAACACGGGTCACTATATTGCGTGATGTAATGCACGATCACTTCTTTGAATAGCTTCTCTTTGTTGCCAAAAGCAGCATACAAGCTAGGCGTATTGATCCCAAGCTCTGAGGTTAAATGCGCCACAGATGTAGCTGCATAACCGTTGTTCCAAAATATGCGCATTGCCTTATCGAGTGCGATCTCTCTGTCAAACGCTCTTTTTCTTCCGGCCATTACCGATGGTGCTCCTACCTAAAGTATATTGATCGATAACTATTTTGTAGTATTCACTAAAAAATGTCAATTTCGTTGTTGACTTGCTTTATCGATCGGTACAGAATGCATTCATACAATATGTATCGATCACTACAAAATATTAATGACCGTGCAGACGATTTTATGAATACTAACCAATCTGTAGGAAAAAATAATGACGATTAAAGCATTAAGAACACCAGAAGAACGTTTTTCAGTACTCCCTGCGTTTCCTTATCAACCTAATTATGTTGATGATCTCGGGGGATATGAATCGCTGCGAATGGCGTATATTGATGAAGGTGATAAAGACTCGGAATACACGTTTCTTTGTTTGCACGGTGAACCAACATGGAGTTATCTATATCGTAAAATGATCCCAGTTTTTACTGCTGCAGGTCATCGTGTTGTTGCCCCTGATTTATTCGGCTTTGGCCGCTCAGATAAGCCTATTGAAGACTCTGTGTACAACTTTGAGTTCCACAGAAACAGTCTAATTCAATTAATTGAACACTTAGATCTTAAAAATATTGTGTTGGTTTGTCAGGATTGGGGCGGGTGCCTTGGTTTGACGATACCAATGGATATGCAAGATCGTTTCAAAAAACTTATTGTGATGAACACTACTATCTCAAATGGTGAACCGCTGGCCGAAGCCGCAGTACAGTGGATGGCTTTTAATGAAACAATTTCAGAATTACCAGTAGCAGGGATCATAGCATGTGATGCTGGAGCAGCTGTCAATGTGATGGACGCAATTGCGTATGATGCGCCATTCCCTGACAAAAACTACAAAGTTGGCGTGAAACGATTCCCACAGATGATCCCAACGAATGCTGATGATGATGCGGTGAAGTATGGACTTCGTGCGATTGAGTTCTGGTCAAATGAATGGAGCGGTGAAAGCTTCATGGCGATAGGAATGAAAGATGCAATCTTAGGTGAGGCCGCCATGATGCAACTTAAAGCGGTTATCAAAGGTTGTCCTGAGCCAATGAAAATTGAAGAAGCTGGTCACTTTGTTCAAGAGTATGGTGTTGAAATAGCAGAGCAAGCTCTTGCTTCATTTACTATGAGTTAGTTGTACTCATTCAAACCTGACAGTTGTCTATAACTCGACTCGGCATCTGTCAGGTGATATCTGAAAACCAACCTCTATATATTTATCCTATCCCCAATGAATAAAGTCTTGATCATAAGCATTTCCTCTGTTGCAGGTCATAAAGTTTCGCCAGCGAGCAGTGTATATGCAGATACTAAATTTGCCGTTCGTGCAATTAGTCAGGGGCTACGTATGGAGGTGGGTCGTAATATTCGCACAACTGTCATCTCACCTGGACTCATTGATTCTGAACTTAAACATGGCACCTCAGAAGCAACGAGCTCTCAATTTGTGAATGAGGTGTATAACGATGCCATTTCAGCGACGTCTATCGCTAATGCTGTCACTTATGTGATTGAACAGCCTAACGATGTTGATGTTAACGAGATTGTATTGCGCCCTACAGTACAAGAATTTTAACTGGCACTAACAGTATGTGCGGTCGATATGACGTGTGTCGACCATGATCTGTTGTAATGGATGAGTAATTTTGGACACCTGATTAGAGGTTTGCAATACCTTAGGTAATCCATGGGCTGCTAATTTAGAAGAAGTACTGACACAGTTCTGTCCAAAAACGAGTTTACTGACCGTTTGCTCACCACTCTTACCTGCCTAGCTAAGCCAGGTTGTCTAAATTCTATGCTCAGTATTAGTCAATTGACAGCTTTGTTTTTGATTTCTCTCACAGTGTTTACGGTTTTAAATACACTTGTTGTATAGATCTATTCGTGCATAAAACCATGCAGATTCGTCCATAAAAAAGCCTAAAAGTGATTGCTCACCTTTAGGCTTAATAATATTTTTTAAAACACGTATAAATATTCTTTAAATACGTGTATCTCAGGTGTAGCTAAATTAGCTATTAATCATAATACATTTGATATTCACAAATTCGCGCATACCAAAGCCGCCGTGCTCTCGGCCGTAACCACTTTCTTTAACACCACCAAACGGTAGGTTTGGTTGGGCAAGGCCGTAACCGTTAATGTTGATCATACCGGTATCAAAGTGCTTTTTAGCCAGTTCAATGGCTTTTTTCTCATCTTTAGAGAAAATACCACCGCCTAAACCATAGCGAGAGTCGTTGGCGATGCGCATTGCATCGTCGTTGTCTTTTGCTTTAATTAGCGAGGCTACAGGGCCAAATAATTCGTCATCGTATGCTGGCATGCCCGGCGATAAATTATCAAGAATAGTCGGTGGGTAGTAGTAACCTGTTTGCGATGGCACTTCACCGCCTGTTACTACATTTGCACCTGCTTCAACAGATTGCATTACTTGGTCGTGAATTTTATCGCGTAAATCTTCACGAGCCATTGGGCCTAAATCGGTATCTTCGGCCATTGGGTCGCCCATTTTTAATGCTTCAAATTGCGCTTTAATTTTTTCTTTAAAGTCATCATATAGTGATTCTACAACCACAAAGCGTTTTGCCGATACACAGGTTTCGCCGTTGTTGATCATGCGCCCTGTAACACAGGTTTCAACAGCAAGGTCTAAATCTGCATCATCAAGTACTAAGTAGGCATCGTTACTGCCAAGCTCAAGCACTGTTTTTTTAACGTATTTGCCTGCTTCTTCAGCTACTTTTTTTCCGGTAGCGTCACTGCCTGTAAATGTTACGCCACTGATTGCTTTGTGTGAAATAAGCGCGCTGGCAGTTTTGCCATCAATAAGTAAGTTGCTAAAGCAATATTCAGGGAAGCCCGCTTGTTTAAACAGGGTATCTATTTTCTCTGCCATACCAAATACATTACCGGCATGTTTAAGTACGGTGGTGTTACCGGCCATAATGTTAGCTGCACTGTAACGAATTACTTGGTAAAGCGGGAAGTTCCAAGGCTGAATACCCAATAAAACGCCCGTTGGTTGGTAGCTAACAATAGCGCGGCCGCCATCCATATCGCGCTCTTCATCGCCTAGTACTTGTGGGCCGTTTTCGGCTGTGTAACGACAAATACCAGCGCACAGTTCAATTTCTTGAAAACCTTGCTCGTACACTTTACCCATTTCTTCGGTCATTAGCTTAGCAATGGCTTCTTTTTGCTCTTCGAATAAAGAGGCTAGTTTATTTAAATACTTAGCACGCTCGGTAAATGAGGTTTGGCGCCATTTTAAATATGTTTCGCGAGATTTTTCTACTACCTGCTCAGCTTCCTCTTGAGAAAGCAGCGTGTAGGTATCAATGGTTTGTTCAGTTGCGGGGTTGATTGTTTTAACTGTGTTACTCATTTTTATCTCCTTACAAATTAGTTATCAGTAAGGGTGCAAACACAAAGCCAGTTTGTTTTATAAAGTAAAATAGGGTTTAAGTTATTGAATAGTGGTCGCTTTAAATTTAATTATGGGATGTAAATAAAAAGCGAGTGATGAGGAAGCAGTAAAAAATACTGCTTTATGCAAATTTTACAGCCTTAGTAAAACAGTTGCTGTGCTATTTGTTTTAGTAGGTAAGTTTCACGAATGATAGACAGCCCTTGCTTTTCACTAAGGCTCATTGTGCGTTCGTTGTGTGCAATGGCGTCGTATATATTGACCCATTTAGGCGTCATACCATTTTGTTGCTCGTAATGTTCAAGCTGTGCTTTGCCAAGCTCTTTGTCTGTATCGCATAAATAGCAATACGACTGTATGTGTATAATATCAAAGTCGTCTTTGTACCAAGGGCGGTACTCTTCGTATAACCCAAAGGGTTTAATAACCTGTATATTTTGCGCGCCAGTTTCTTCGCTAAGCTCTCTTATTAACCCTTGCTCTAGGGTTTCACCTTCATCTACACCGCCGCCGGGTAAACTGTAGTCTTCGTAGCGATTGGTATACATTAATAAAATGTGTGCATCTTTAATCACAATGGCGCGGCCTGTGCGGCGGGTAAATTGAGTGCCTTGGTTTAAATTTATGCCAGGGTGGACCATTGTTTTTAATAATTGCATTTTGTCTCCTTTTTAAAAGCAAAATTATATCAGCTGGTATACTTAGGCGAGTAGTAAAAATAATTCTAATTATTTTTAAAAATTATGATCGGTATGGCTTAAGTTTACGTACATACTTGGTTGTTAAAATTAAACGTTAAAAGACTCAATAGTTTAATCATTTTTAAGAGATTCTAGTAGCCCCTTTTATTTGCAAAATAGGGTGCGTAGAATAAGAAGAAAAGCATAGGGATTTATCATGTTAAACATACTTTTAGTCGATGATGACGTTGAATTTAGTGACGTTGTTTGCCACATTGTCGAATTCCTCGGGCACAACATTTGTACTGCAACTAGCTTAAAAGAAGCACATCAATGGTTTGAAAATAATACCTTTGATCACGTGTTGCTCGATTTTATGCTGCCAGATGGCAGTGGTCTTCATTTACTCGATCATTTAAAAATGATTGGGCAGTCTCCAAAAGTGACGCTTATTTCTGGCCACCCTTCAGTAAAAGGGATTTTGGCAGACATGTGTGAGCAAGATGTTGGGCATTTATTAAAGCCGCTGCAACGCGAAGACTTAGAGCTGGTATTAAACGGCCCTAAAAAAACAGCTAAAAAAGCTAAAGTTCCGGCTATTACTCGCCATTTTAATAGTTTAATTGGTGAATCAGAGCCAATGCAAAAGCTTTACACCATGATAGAGCGCGTAGCAAAAACCAATGCGAACGTGATGCTAATGGGGGAAAGCGGTGCAGGTAAAGAAGTGGTCGCCCAAGCAATTCATAACGCAAGCCAATGCGAAGGCCCTTTAGTGGCGAGCAACTGTGGTGCTTTGTCTAAAGAGTTAATAGGTAGTGAGTTATTTGGCCATGAAAAAGGGGCTTTTACAGGTGCAATTGCCCGTAAAGAAGGTGTGTTTGAGCAAGCAGACGGCGGTACGTTATTTTTAGATGAAGTAACCGAAATGCCTATAGATATGCAGCCAAACTTACTGCGTGTGCTTGAAACTAAAAAAGTAACACGTGTAGGCGGCAATCGTGAACTGCCTATAAACTGCCGCGTTATTTCTGCGACTAACCGTTCGCTGACCGACTTAGCGCAAAACAATATTATTCGTGAAGATATTTACTTTAGACTTGCGGTTTTCCCCATTGATATTCCTGCGCTGCGTGAACGAAAAGAAGATATTCCACTGCTTGCGAAAGCCTTTTTAGAGCAGCTTAACGATGAAAATGGCACTTCGTTTTATTGGCACAACGAGCAGCTAAAAGAACTACAGCAATACGAGTGGCCAGGCAATGTGCGTGAACTTCGCCACGCTATCCATCGCGCCTTTATTATGAGCGACCCACAATCGAGCGAAATTACACTTCCGGATAACTTAGAGTCGCCGTTTTCGCGTGTAAATACGCAAGTGGCCGACAACCATGTTTCGGCTGGGCAAACCATTGAAGAAGTCGAAAAAGAGTTAATCCACGCCACGCTAGATAAGGTGCAAGGTAATAAAACGCTAGCTGCGCAAATGCTAGGGATCAGTACAAAAACATTGTATAACCGATTAAACGCATACGGCGGAATTGGAGAATATAAATAACCTGAACTCTGAATAATAAACCTATCTCTAGCAGCTATTTTCAACGTTAACTGCGTTAAATTTGCTTGCAATAGGCCAGCTATTGACGCGTAAATTCGCCTTGTTTTCATTGAAAATCTCTGGCTAGAGAAAAGAATTTGATTATCACTATAATTTAATATTTTAGTGGCTCTCTTAATCAGAGTTCAGGTTGAATAAGTATAGGAAGTAATATGAGTGATGAAAAAGAAGTTAATACGCTAAATAAATTGGTACATGATGCAAGAGCTCCACTGAATAGAATTTCTATGAATGCAGAGCTCATTAAACTGGTATTAGAAAACGATATGCCAAAAGACAAAGCGTTAGCAGCACTCGATAAAATAATTTCAAACTGTCAGCAATGTAGCGAGAGCTTGCAAAACATTACTGATTTTAATAACAAGTAGTCATTTAAAATTAGGTATATACACATAATGAGTAAGCAAAAGCAGCAGGGTAAAGCGAATATAACGTGGGCCGCTTTTATCGCAATAGTACTGTGCATTATTGTTGGCAATGCAGTTTTAGCATTAAGTACTATTCAGGGATTAACGCAAACGCAAAAAAGCTTGGATAATACCAGCTTATTAGCCGATGCCATTGAGCGTCTTCACTTATCAATTGTGCAGGCAGAGTCTGGCCAGCGCGGCTACTTACTCACCGAAGAAGAAGACTACTTAATGCCTTATTACGATGCGATAGGGCAAATAGAATCGCAAATAGAGCATGTAAAGTCTCTACACTCTGAAATTGATGGCCAAGCTGAGCGAATTGCTGAGCTATTAGTGTTAACAGAAGCTAAAATTAAAGAGCTTAAACAAACGGTTAAGCTGGCTACTAATGACAAAGAGCGCCGCGCGTTATATGTATTAAATACGCACAGAGGGCGAGAGCTGTACAAAGATATTCGCGTTAAAGTTAATGATATTCAAGACCGAGAATTACTGTTTAAGGTGAGCCATTTTTCTAAGCTGGCACAAATAAAAAATGAAGCAAAAATCACCTTTGCTATTACAGCGGTTACCAGTGCGCTTTTAATAATTGGTATGTTTTTATTAACACGCCTAAATTTAAGAAACGCGGCTAAATACCGTGAGGAGCTTGAAAGACAAAACGAAACGCTTGCAACAAAAGTGTCTGAGCGCACGCAAGAGCTGACCTTATATTCAGACGAGCTGAGCCGCTCAAACCGAGAGCTTGAAGAGTTTGCGTTTGTTGCCAGCCATGACTTACAAGAACCACTTCGAAAAATTCAAGCATTTAGTGACCGCCTAGAAACCATGTTTAAAGATGAGCTGGGCGAAAAAGGCATAGATTACATAGGCCGTATGAAAAATGCAGCGCAACGTATGTCTAACCTTATTAACGACTTGCTAGAGTTTTCGCGGGTAACAACGCGAGGTAAAGACTTTGATGACACTGACTTAAAAGAAGTAGTTGACGACATTTTAAGTGATTTAGAAGTGGCCATTAAAGAAAGCAATGCGCAGGTAGAGCTGGGCGAACTACCAGTTATACAAGCCGATAAAAGCCAAATGCAGCAGTTGTTTTTAAACTTACTGTCTAACGCTGTTAAGTTTAGAAAACCAGGTGTTGAGCCACACATAAGCGTAATGTACGAGCACAAAGACGAGTTTAGTGAAGAGCACAACGAAAAAGTGGGTTGGCAAATTATTACCATAAAAGATAATGGTATTGGTTTCTCACAAGAGTATGCTGATAAAATATTTGTACCATTTCAGCGCCTGCATGGGCGTTCGGAATATAAAGGCACAGGGATTGGGCTTTCAGTTTGTAGGCGTATAGTTGAGCGGCATGGTGGGATAATTACCGCTCATAGTAAAGATGGTGAAGGGGCAACCTTCATAATAAAATTACCTGTGGAAACAACGCTTTTCACACTTCAAGGAGAGGCTTAGATGCCGTATTCAAAAGTGAAACCTATTACAATATTAATGGCAGATGATGACGAGGATGATCGCCTACTCACGCAAGATGCGCTAGCCGAAAGCCGTGTATTAAACGAGCTGCATTTTGTGGAAGATGGGGTTGAATTATTAGAGTACTTAGAGCGCAAGGGTAAGTTTGAAGATAAAAATTCATCGCCACGCCCAGGGTTGATTTTGCTTGATTTAAATATGCCACGTATGGATGGCCGTGAAGCACTTGAGGCCATTAAGGCAAACCCAAACCTTAAAGGCATACCGGTTGTTATTTTAACCACCTCTAAGCAAGAAGAAGACATGGTTAAAGGCTATAACTTAGGCGCGGCCTCTTATATTACTAAACCGGTAACGTTTGATGGCTTGGTTGATTTAATGAAAACCCTAGGAAAATACTGGGTAGAATTTGTAGAGCTGCCGACAACGTTTAACGACTAAATAAGTAGCAACATTAAGCCCCTAATTAGGGGCTTATTAAATGCAAACAAAAGGAGGTAGTATGTTAGATAAAGTGACTCGCTTACTTTTAGTAGAAGACGATGAAGATGATTACATTCTCACTTGCGACTACTTAGATCAGTTAGATTCACATACATTTGACATAGAATGGATAAGCTCTCCTGAGCAAGCAATAAGCATTTTAAGTAAAAACGATCACGATATTTGTTTGCTTGATTATCGATTAGGCGCCTCAAATGGGCTAAGTGTATTAAAAAAGGCCATTGCTAATGGGTTTAGCGGGCCAATTATTATGCTTACGGGGCAATCTAATGATGAATTAGACTCTGCAGCACTGGATGCCGGCGCGGTAGATTACCTTATAAAAACAGAAATGAGTTCGAGCCGGTTTGCTCGCGCTATACGTTATGCTTTAGCGCGTAAAGATGTTGAAGGCGAGCGAGTAGAGCGTTTAAAAGCCGAAGCAGAGAACCGCTCAAAAGACAGATTTTTAGCCCACTTAAGCCACGAATTACGTACCCCGCTTTCATCTATATTAGGTTACACAGAGTTACTGCTACAAAGCGACTTTAGCAAACAGGCCGAAAACGAACTAGGGGTTATTTATCGAAACGGTAAGCACTTGCTGAGCTTGTTAAACGATGTGCTCGATTTATCTAAAATTGCTGCCGACAAATTAGAGCTCACCTTAAGTGAAGTAAACTTAGATAGCATGCTGGCTGATGTTTACACCTTAATGCGTGTATCTGTGCTTGATAAAGGCTTAAACCTTCGCTTTGAGTCTCTACAGCCCTTACCTCTTATTGTGAGAGTAGATGCTACCCGCGTACGCCAAATACTCATTAACTTAATCAATAATGCGGTTAAATTTACCGAAAAGGGCGAAATAGTGGTTAGTGCCTGGACCGAGTGGGTCGATGAGAAAGAAATGCTATTTTTTAGTATTAAAGACTCAGGCATGGGGATTGCCCCTGAAAAACAAGCACTCATTTTTAAACCCTTTGAGCAAATAGCTGATGTAGAATCGCGCTCTGTTGGTGGAGCAGGCTTAGGCCTTGCTATTTGTGCCGAGCTATTAGCGCGTATGCACGGCAGTATTGATTTAACTTCTAGAATGGGCGAAGGCTCTACCTTTACTATTTCGGTGTACCCAGGTGATATAAGTGAAGTAGAACGCCAAGTATTAAACTTTAGTAGTGGCTCGCAATTACAGACAAAATCAGCCCCCTGTAAAGTGACTGGCCGCGTATTAGTGGTTGATGATTTACGCGATTTACGCATGTTAGTTGGCCATATGATTAGCACATGTGGTGCGCGTGTAGACTACGCCGAACATGGCCAGCAAGCGCTTGAAAAAGTAAGAATTGCCGAGGCGTATCGCTCTCCTTATGATATTATTTTTATTGATATACATATGCCTGTAATGGGTGGTAAAGAAGCCACAATAGAGCTTAGAAAAATGGGCTACACAGGCCCAATTATTGCGCTTACTGCCGCCACTATGAAAGGCATACATGAAGAGCTTGCCGCCCTTGGCTTTAACGATGTAATACCAAAGCCCGTTGATAGCTCTTCTTTGTATCAATGCTTACAAGATTACTTAGTATCGCCAGAGCATGCGCCTCAAGCTAAAAATATTCACAGCGACAAAGCTGTAATAGAGAAAAAACAGCGCTTTTTATTGGTTGAGGACGACCAAGATGCAGCGCAAATTACGCAGTTGCTGCTAGAAAGTTTAGGGGTAGAAACCGTTATTACCTCAACGTGTGCACAGTGTTTACAAACCCTCAATCATGACCAACAATTTAATAAGGTATTGCTCGATATGCACTTACCTGACGGGCGTGGTGTAGATTTAGGGAAGCAAATTAACGAACGTTACCCTGACTTAAGCTTGGTGATTGTTAGTGGTGCAGAGCCCGATCCTAAGCAGATCAAAGATTTAAATATTAATCATGTACTTTTGAAACCGATTAACCTGAGCTTATTAGAAACCTTGATCAGCTCGTAATTTAGAAGTTATTTTATGCAGTCGATAAAACTAGAAAGTGAGCTATTAACCCCCTCTAAAGTAGTATGCGTTGGGCGTAATTACACCGCGCATATTGCTGAGCTTAATAATGAGCTACCAGATCAAATGGTATTGTTTAATAAACCGAACAGTGCCCTTTCGTCTACCTTATTTGCTACGCACAATAACGACACACTGCATTATGAAACCGAGCTGTGTTTTGTTATTAAAAATAATGAGTTGGCAGGCGTAGGTTTAGGATTGGATTTAACTAAACGTACCGTGCAAAGTAAGCTTAAAAATAAAGGGTTACCGTGGGAGCGCGCCAAGGCGTTTAACGGCTCGGTATTATTAACGCCCTTTGTCGCTATAGCGGATGCTGAGCAGGTGTTTACGTTTGAGCTTAAAATTAACGATAACGTTATTCAACAAGGCGATACGCAATTTATGATACATAAGCCTAAAGATATTTTAAGTGAAATTAATGAGTTTATGCACTTAGAAAATGGCGATGTAATAATGACAGGAACGCCTGCAGGCGTAGGGGAAGTGCCTGCAAACAGCGTATTTACAGTAAGCTTGTATGCTAATTCGACGTGCTTGTTATCGCAGAGCTGGCAGGCACAATAGGATTAAGTATTTGCTGTTGGTAATGCTTAGTAAACTGCGGAAAACTTTGCTCTAACCAAAAACGCTGACTATTTATATAAGCAGGCGATTGTAATACCTGCTTATGTAGCGCTTTATTTATTTTATTAAGCGCCTTGGTAGCAAAATCATTCGGTGCTCTTACTGCACACCCTATAGCCCCTAAAACAAACTCTCTGGGGTCTTCTTCAATTGGCAAACTGACTATATTTTTAAACTTACTGTGATTGACAAAATAATCCCCCATAAACGGGTAGTCTATTGTGTAATCTAAAAAGCCGCGACTTAAGCGAGCAATAACAGCTTGGCTTTCATTTTCGCTGCTCCAGCTTAGCGATGCTTTATGATACACCGTGGTGTTTTCGATTATTTTATTAATTTTTGAAGTAAACTTGCGCGCCGCGGCTTGACCATATACATATTGCTCGTCTGACAATAAATGAATAAGTTTAATAGGGCTGCCATGCTTAGCGTGTATTTCTGGAGCAAGTTTTTGAGTGGTTAAAACCGAAAAAGGCGGGTAAACCGTGGTGGGGGTAGAAAACTGTAACACCCCATTGGCCGTTTTTTTATGAATAACACACGGAAAGCATACATTATCGCCTTCATTTAAGTGCTTATTAATTCGCTCTTGCGGCACGATTAGTCGTGTATGTTTTACATCATCAATGCTGCTAATTAGTTGCTCGGTGAGGTTGTCGCAAATACCACCTTGCGGCGCATGCGAATCTTTATCCATATGAAACGGGGGCGTGTAACTTTGTAACCATACAATTTCTTTAATTGGGTGAGTATTATCAGCGTACCCGTAACGCATTAAAGCACCTAGTACACCAAAGAATAAAATTACATTTCTAAGCATAACTCACTAAAAATAATCCATTTAAGTTAACTTTAGTATAGTTTTACTTTGTATATGTTCAAATGTAAGAGAGAAAAAGGCAGTAAAAAAACTGCCTATTATTTGGGTTTAATATGGCTGCGGGTAATCTTTAAAAATAGTGCCAATTTCAGTTAGAGTGTCGTCGCTTAAAGTTATGCTAAAAGCCTCAATATCTTCTTTTAATTGCGCCATGCTGGTCGCACCAATAATTGATGAGGTAACGCCATCGACTTGATTACACCAAGCAAGTGCCAATTGGGCTGGGGTTATGCCGCTTGCGTGTGCAAGCTCTACATAACGCTGCGTGGCTTTTTGCGCGTTAGGGGTATCTCTAAAAATGCCATTGCGCTGCATAAATGTCCAACGCGATCCCGCTGGGCGTGCACCGTTTAGGTATTTACCCGTTAGCAGGCCAGCAGCAAGCGGCGACCAAGGTAAATAAGCAATGTCTTCATGGATACACTGCTCAATTAAATAGGGCCAATCTTTAGCGTGCGCTAGACTAAACTCGTTTTGAATAGACACCATACGCGGTAAGTTATGCGCTTTTGCTAAATTTAAAAATTGGCTAATGCCCCATGGGGTGTCATCTGAAAGGCCACAATATTTTATTTTCCCAGCTTTAACACACTCATCAAGGCCCTCTAAAATATCAAGCATACCCGCCTGTTGTTGCTCAGTATCTACGTCACTAAAAGTGAGTTTACCTGGCCATTGCCTGCCAAAATGTGGGGTAGAGCGATTAGGCCAATGTAATTGGTATAAATCTATGTAGTCGGTTTGTAGGCGTTTAAGCGAGTTATCTACGGCCTCAATGACAGCGCTGCGTGTTATATCGCCGCCATCTCGTACCCACGACAAGCCATTGCCTGCAATTTTACTCGCTAATACAATATCACCGCGCTTTTGCGCATTGCGACTTAGCCAGTTACCTATAATTTGCTCTGTTTTACCGTAGGTCTCTGGTGAAGGAGGAACGGCATACATTTCGGCAGTATCAATAAAATTAACGCCTTGTGCCAAGGCATAAGCTATTTGCTCATCGGCGTCTTGTTGGGTATTTTGTTTACCCCAAGTCATGCTGCCTAAGCATACTCTAGAAACATCAACACCGCTGCTGCCTAACGGACTGTATTGCATTTAAAATCCTTAAATTATGTAAGATCTTGAGAGTGGATAATTAATACCAATTCGCAATAAAACCTAATTAAGCGAATTGGTGTAGTGCCGATAGTAATGGCTCTGAAATCGCCGCTTTTTGTCCTGTTTTAAAGTCAAACATAACAACTTGAGAATAGCCTGTGGTAGTAATAGCTTGCTGAGCATGGCTAAATACAGAGTAATTCATCATAAAACGGTCGCTTTTTATATCTGAAATAGTAATACCTACGGTTAAGGTATCTGGGAAGGTCACTGGACGTTTATAGCGAATATTGTTTTCACTAATGACCGGGCCTATTCCACCTGGTTTTATCGTATCAAACTGATTTATTTTATTTAGAAAATCGATACGCGCAATTTCAAAATAACGCAAGTACACCACGTTGTTAACATGTTGTAGGGCGTCCATATCGGCCCATGCTACGGTGATATCGGTATGAATAGGGTGCTGATCTTTGAACCTTTGCATGTATGTGTACTCTTAGTTTTAAATGAATGAGGTTATCAATATGGTGTTTGTAGCTCAAGACAATAAATGCCATGTTTTTTTATAAGATGATTGTACCTATTTATTTTTAGGACTACAGTTAAATAACACAGACAACACACACACGAGAACACACATGCAAAATATAATTAATTGGGCTTTAGCCAGTTTAGTTTTTATAGCGTCTTTTGCTTGCTATGCAATGGGTAATGCCTCCGGCGGCATAATGCTTTTAGCTGCGGGGTTTTTATTAGAGTTTGTTTTTTGGCTACATTGCTTTAAAAAATCAAAGCGCTTTAAGCAGCCGTTTTAAAAAAGCTGTTTAAAGCTTGCACGGTTTAACGCGCTACACCTAGTAGCGCTTTTAACTTTAGCAAGTTAAACAGGCTTTAATGGACTTGCTTAATGAAAGTGAATCCTTAATAATGGCTGTATAAATAAACAGTTGTTATGTGGTAATGAAAAAGTTTATTCATATCGACATGGACTGCTTTTATGCAGCGGTTGAAATGCGCGATAACCCCAAACTTGCCAGTGTGCCTTTAGCGATTGGTGGCAATAGCCGTCGTGGTGTGCTCTCTACAGCAAATTATATAGCGCGCGAATATGGTGTTCGCTCGGCTATATCTAACTACCACGCTAAGCAATTATGTCCCGATTTAGTTATTGTGCCCGGGCGCATGGCGGTTTATAAAGAAATTTCTAACCAAATACGCGCTGTATTTAAACGCTATACCGACCAAATAGAGCCGCTGTCGCTTGATGAAGCTTACCTAGATGTAACCAACAGCACCGCATGCAAAGGCAGCGCAACGCTTATTGCTCAGCAAATTAGAGCAGATATTTATAACGATACCGGCCTTACTGCCTCTGCCGGAGTTGCCCCCATTAAGTTTATTGCCAAAATAGCCAGTGACGAAAATAAACCCAATGGCCAATTTGTGGTTTTACCGGATGAAGTTGATGCGTTTTTAAATAATTTACCGCTAGGTAAAATCCCTGGTGTGGGCAAAGTAACCCTCGAAAAGCTTAATTTAAAGGGGTTATACACAGGTAAAGACGTTCGCGAGAAAGGCGTTAATTGGATGCAGCAGCACGTGGGGAATTTTGGTGTATCGCTTTATCAAAAATGTGCTGGCGAATATATTGGTAAAGTAACCACTGAGCGAGTGCGTAAATCGCTTAGTGTTGAACACACCTATGAATACAATAAAAATAGCTTACAAGAATGTTTAGATCAGTTACCTAAATTACTCGAAGAGCTAACAGCGCGCCTTAATAAGCAACAGCTACAAAATCGTATTAATAAGTTAAGCGTAAAAGTGAAGTTTGCAAACTTTGTTGTTACCTCAGCTGATCAAGCTCATCATCAGTTAAATACTGCTATTTTTACTGAGTTACTCTCTAAGGCGTACCAACGGGGTATGCAGCAACCGGTGCGCTTATTAGGCATTGGAGTAGGTGTTAAAAATGAACCTAATTTAAATCTGCAACTGAGTATTCTTGATTAACTACACGCTTTTTTGCAATTTAGAGTGCTTTAGCAAAGTAATTTAAACGTGGAGCAAGCAGGGGCTGCCTTTACTAAAAGCTATATAGTTGTTGTTAGTTTCTTCTTAAAACACTGAGTCACTTTAGTTAGCTGTAAAACCAAGTTGCCAGATTAAAATGAGCTGATCGCAGTTGGCTGGTTTTGTGTTTTTATATCAACGATAATAGCCCCTTATGTTTTCTAACAGGAGTTTTACTTATGGCATATCCTCAAGCGATAGCTGCACAATCACTTAGTGCAAGCTTTGACTCATTTTCTCACGATGCACTTATTATAATTAGTGATGACTTTTCTCAATTAGCCAATAACTCATTAAGTGATGCTATCGAATCACACGCTAAAGTAGATTCTCGTATTGGTAAACAAGTTACGTTTTTGGTGGTTGATAATGTACGCGTTGTTTTAGCGCCTACTGGGCCGCTTAACCGCGATTACGATGATGTAAGACGCTACTTTGATGCTGCTAAACTAGCGATTAACGAAGCAAAAGCCGCGGGCAGTGTAAACCCTGCTATTTACTTACCAAAATTACATACAGATGCGCGTTACCAGCATGCATTAGAAGTGGCGTATTTAGGGGCATGCCAAGCATTATGGCAGCCTCTTGAAGCACGCGAATACCACGGCGAAAGCATTGAGCCTATTACGCAAATTGGTTTAATCGATGCAAATGAGCAAACAGTTAAAGCTGTAAATGCAATTGCAGCAGGGCAATATGCAGCACGTGACTTATGCGGTACTGAGCCTGAACGTATGGCGCCACCACGTTTTGCCGATTACTGTGTTGAGCTTTTTAAAGGCTCTAAAGTAGCGGTTGATGTGATTGACGATATTAACACGATAGATAAAAACTACCCTATGCTTAGCACCGTTGCTCGCGCATCTTATGCGGTTGAGCGCCACCACCCACGTGTTGTTAAGCTAGAGTACGTGCCAGAAGGTGAAGTAACGCGCACGCTAATGTTTGTTGGTAAAGGATTAGTTTACGATACCGGCGGCGCCGATTTAAAAGTAGGCGGTTACATGGCGGGTATGAGCCGCGATAAAGGTGGGGCTGCATCCGTTGCGGGCTTTATGAAAGCCGTGGCAGATTACCAACCTAAAGGCGTTAAAGTTATTTCTTATTTAGCTGTGGTTCGTAATTCAATTGGCTCAGATTGTTTTGTACCAGATGAAATTATCACTAGCCGTGAAGGCGTACGTGTCCGCATTGGTAACACCGATGCAGAAGGGCGTTTAGCTATGGGTGACCTACTTAGCGAAATGAAAGATGTCGCCAAAGGCGAAGTTAATCCAACATTATTCACCGTAGCAACCCTTACAGGCCATGCGGCACGTGCTATGGGCCCTTACGGAGCGTATGTTGAAAATGGACCTGCACGTAGCGCTAATACCTCTCGTCAAATAGCTGATTGTGGTGATTTATGGGCAGATGCAGCTGAGGTTTCTCGCTCTCGCCGTGAAGATTACGACTTTATCAAACCGCGTACCCTCGCTGATGATGTTTTATCAAGCAATAATGCGGCCTCTGCTGTTACAGCCCGTGGGCATCAATTCCCTATGGCATTTTTAGCCGTTGTTGGTGGGCTTGATAAACACGGTAACGACTCTGAGCAGCCGCTTCCTTATGTACATATGGACATTGCTGGTAGTGGTGTTGAAGGCGGTGATTGGCAGCACGGCAAGCCAACCGCAGCATCAGTAACCAGCTTATTTGCACGCTACTGTATGTAATATCAATCCGCAATAATACTTAATCATTTTTCGGGGCTAAACGTGTCGCTATCTGTGTTAAAAAATTCTCATTTAGAACAACTAAATAGCAAATTTTTTGCCTAGCCATCAACACGTTTTTCCATCCTAAAAATAGATCACTTAATTATGCGAAATGGTATAAGCTAAAAACGCTTATGTAATAAAAAGCCCTGTTAATTCAGGGCTTTTTTTTAAATTATTTTAATTTAAAGCGATTAACCACACTCGAAAGCCCTTGGCTACTTTGTTTGAGGTTATCGCTGGCATCGGTAAGTTGCTTTGTATTATTTAGTGATTGCTCGGTTGATTGAGATAGCTCGTTAATACGTAAATTAACCTCGTCAGCGGCTTGCGTTTGCTGCTCAGTGGCACGGGCTATTTGGCTGTTCATGTCGGTAATTATAGATACCAGCCTTTCTATTTCATTGAGCGATGTATCTGCAGATGAAACCTGCTCTACCGTCGTCACCGACAGTGCTTGGCTTGATTTTACCGCCTCTACTGCCGCTTTAGCGCCTTCTTGTAATTTAGTGATCATGGCTTGAATTTCATCTGTGCTTTGCCCGGTTCTGCTGGCTAATGTGCGCACTTCATCGGCAACAACTGCAAACCCTCTGCCGTGCTCGCCTGCACGAGCCGCTTCTATAGCAGCGTTGAGTGCAAGTAAGTTTGTTTGCTCCGATATACTTCTGATCACATCAAGCACAGAGCCTATATTGTTACTTTCGTTTGCTAAATCTTCAGTTACTTGGCTCACTGTTTCTATATTACTTGAGAGTGTTTCTATGGCGGTAATGGTATTCGCTACCACGTTTTTACCGGTTGAGGCATTGTCCGCTGCATCATTGGCTGCTTGTTCTGCGGCTTCGGCATTACGACTCACATCATGAATTTGGTGCGTCATTTGCTCCATGGCGGCGGCTACTTGTGTGGAACTGTCGTTTTGTAGCTCAATGAAGGAATGGCTTGTTCTACTTGACTCATCCACCGTGTGAGCGTGTCTGCTTACATCATCTGCACTGTGCGATACATGCACTAACGACTCGCGCATTTTTAAAACAAATAAATTAAAAGAGCGTGACAGCTCTGATATTTCATCATTGCCCGATTCGTTTAGCGTACGTGTTAAGTCACCTTCACCTTGCGATATGTTTTTCATCATGTCTGCGGCAAGACGAGTAGGCGTGAGTATACTTTTACCAATAAAGTAACTTAATAAAATGACAGCAATAATCATAACTAAAGCGCTAATTATGATGAGATTACGCTGCTCGCTAAATGCTTCATCTATTGAATCTAGGTATACGCCTGAGCCAATAATCCATTGCCACGGGCTAAAGCCTTTTACAAATGCGACTTTATCTACCGGCTGATCTTTTCCTGGTTTTGGCCATTTATAAGGAATAAAGCCTTCTTTTTGTTGTTTTACAATGTTCACCATTTCTACAAAAAGTGCTTTGCCATCGGGGTCTTTATTATTACTTAAGTCTTTACCGTTAAGCGCAGGCTTTATTGGGTGCATTACCATTTGGGGTTGGTAGTTGTTTACCCAAAAGTAATTTGTTTTGTCATAGCGCAGCGCTTTTATAGTGGCCAGTGCTTGTGATTGAGCCTGCGCTTGTGTGAGTGTATTGTTTTGTTCAAGCTGGTGGTAATGCTCAATAACACTGTATGCCGTTTCTACTACATTTTGGGTTTTTAGATATTGCTCGTTTTTGAGTGAGCTATATTGATGAGTTAGGCTAGATATACTAAGTACTATTAAGCCAAATACAACAATGGCTATTAACAGTAAAAAACGCTGGAAAATACTGAAACTACGTAGGTTAAGCATTAATTTGTCCTCAATTAGTGTACGCCTTAGCGCATAGAATAAGCGTAGCTAAAAAAAGCGTTTAATCTAGGCTCACTAACTTATTAAGACAAAAAAAAGGCTGATTTTTCAATCAGCCTTTAGTCTATTTAGTCGTCATATGATTATTTAACATCAAAATGTCGATTAAAGAAGTTTGTAATGGTTTGGTGTAAATGTGTTTGCACCTGTTTACCGCGTAAGCTGTGTTTTGAGCCTGGGTAGGTCATCATTTCAAACTGTTTTTCGTTATCTTGTAGTTGTTTAAATAATTTAGTGGCGTGGGTAAACAACACGTTGTCATCGGCCATGCCATGGTAAATCATTAATGGGCCTTTTAAGCCATCAGCATATGGGAATACGGCGCTGTCTTCGTAGCCTTTGGCATTGGTTTTAGGATGACCAAGGTAGCGCTCAGTGTAATGGGTGTCGTAAAGTGCCCAGTCAGTAACTGGTGCTCCCGATACACCGGCTTGAAAGTAATCGCCTGCTTTAAACATGGTCATTAGGGCCATGTATCCGCCATAACTGTGGCCATAAATACCAATGCGTTGTGGGTCTACGTAATCAAGCGTGCGTAAAAACTCAACGCCTTTAATTTGATCTGCTACTTCTACAACACCTAAGTGCTTGTAAATAGCGTCTTCAAACTTTTTACCACGGTTGTAAGAGCCTCGGTTATCGAGCTGAAAAATAACATAGCCTTGTTGCGCCATGTATTGAAAGTACAAGTTTTTGCTGCGCCAGCTATTTGTAACGCGTTGTGCATGCGGGCCGCCGTATACATTAACAATTACTGGGTGCTTTTTACCGTCTGCAATATTGCTTGGTTTAAACAAGCGGTAATGCATTTCTTGGCCATCTTCAGCTTTAATTGTGCCGTACTCTGGAGTGGCTAAATCACTTAAATAAGGTGTTAATGGGTGGCTATCATCAAGCTTATTTTGTTCAAGCCATGTGATAAATTCGCCATTTACTTTACGAAGAGCCGCCGAGTTAGGCTTGTTTACCGATGAGCTATTATCAATAAACGTTTTGCTGTCTTTAGCCATTACCACTTTGTGGTATTGGCCTTGTTCGGTGATGCGCTTAATATTGCCTTTTTTAAACAGTGGTGCGCTGTATAAATGGCTTTCAAGCGGGGTGTCTTTACGTCCTGCAAAGTACACTATGCCTTTTTTCTCATCCACGCCTTTTAAGCTATCAACAACCCAGTCTCCTGAAGTGATTTGTCGAATTAGCTGGCCATTAGTGCGGTACAAATAAAGGTGTTTAAAACCATCGCGCTCAGAAGCCCATACAAAATGCTTTTTGTCTTTTAAGAAATGCAGATCAAAGTTTAAATTGATCCACGTATCGCTGTTTTCTGTTAGCGCTACTTTTTGCGTTTTAGTATCGCTATTGTAAAAACGTAGTTCTAACTTATGTTGTGAGCGATTTTGCCATTGATACGAAAGGGTAGTGCTGTCTTTTAGCCATTTAGCACGTGCAATGTAAATGTCTTTATCGTCGCCTAAATCAACCCAGTCAACGTTTTGATTATTTAAAGACACAACGCCAAGTTGTATTTCAACGTTGTCGGTGCCTGTAAATGGGTAACGCTGATTAAATAGCTTTACTTCGTCTGCATAAATTTCGTTACGGATAGCTTCTTTTACTGGGGTTTCATCTACGCGAGTGAATGCAATTTTAGATTCATCGCCAGCCCACCAGTAGCCAGTCATACGGCTCATTTCTTCTTGTGCTACAAATTCGGCCATGCCGTTTTTAATAACGCCGCCGCCATCTTTGCTCAGTTGTATTTCTTTACCTGAATCAAGTGCTAAAGCGTAAAGGTTTTGCTCGCGAATAAACGATACATAGTTACCTTTAGGAGAAAAACGGGCATCGGTTTCAAACGCTTCTGTATTGGTAAGTTTTTTACTTTTACCAGATGCAAGCTCGTAATAATACAGGTCACCATTGAGTGGGAATAACAGGGCTTTGCCATCTTTAGACCATTTATACTCTAAAATACCTTTACCAAAAATACGTTGGCGTTCGCGGCGTGCTTTTTCCTCATCAGAGAGGTTTTCTGGGCCTGAAAACAGCTTTGCAGAATCAACCAGTATTCTGTTGGTGTTATCTTTTAAGTTGTATTCCCATAAATCATAACGGTTGTAGTCATCGGTTTTACCTTGCAGGTAAGTTACGCGGCTACCGTCTGGTGAAAACTTAAGTTGTACGGGAGCTTTACCCGACAAGCTCGGATCATCAAAAATACGCTCTAGCGATAATGGTTTTGCTTGTACGCTCAGTGCGCCAACAGCTAGCGGTAGTGCGAGGGTTAAGTGTTTTATTTTTTTTAGCACAAGGTTGCCTTAGCTTATTATAAATATTGTATTAAATGGTAAAGCTAAGCGTGTGCAACTGCAAATAAATGCTATAAAGTGGCCATTATTAAAGACTAACTAGGATGTGACGATGACGAACCACACTTTTGAACTCGCCCCAGAGCTTAAGCGCGATTGTATAGAACTGGCAGATTGGCCTTTATGTAAGGTGTTATTACTTAACGACAGCCAATACCCTTGGTTTGTATTGGTACCCAGAAAACCTAATTTAAAAGAGATCATCGATTTATCTGATGCCGATCAAATTGTATATTTAAAAGAGTCGGCCAAACTCAGCAAGCTTATTATGCAAGTGTTTAGCCCTGATAAATTAAACGTGGCCGCTTTGGGTAATATGGTGCCGCAATTACATATTCATCATATTGCACGTTTTACAACTGATGCTGCGTGGCCTGCACCAGTGTGGGGTAAGTTTCCAGCAAAACCATACACAGATGAGCAAATAATAGCGCTAAAAAAAGCGCTGCAGTTATAAACTACAGCGCTTTATTAAACTATTACAAAGTATTACGTGTTGGGTTAGTTAAGGCCTAACACGTCTTTGCCTTGTTTAAAGGTTACATCAACCGGAATATTCGCTTGGCTTAGTTTTTCTAGGTCTTTAGCAAGCTCTTCTTTAATA
This sequence comes from Pseudoalteromonas sp. 1CM17D, assembly GCF_023161805.1. Lineage (NCBI taxonomy): Bacteria > Pseudomonadati > Pseudomonadota > Gammaproteobacteria > Alteromonadales > Pseudoalteromonadaceae > Pseudoalteromonas > Pseudoalteromonas sp. 1CM17D. The sequence goes on from NZ_JALNTP010000015.1 coordinate 27,187, forward strand.
TCGCCATGAGTGGCAATTAGTTGATCTACTTTTTCGTAATCGCCGTCACCTTGTAATGTTAAAATTAAGCGCGACAGCTTAGCCATAGCCACGCCCATTTTTTCCATATTTACACGGTATAAACCCTCTTCATTTTTAGAAAAAGCGCCTTCTTGAGCAAAAAAGTTAAAGCGGATCATGTTGGCTTTACCATGTGCGCTTGATGCACCAAAACGTACTGAGCGGAAAATACCCGCCATAAAGGTGGTGTAGTAATCTTCTAATGTGCCTTCGGTAATTTCGCCTTTTTTAAGTAACTGCTCAACCATGTATAAACCTAAAATATCGGCTTTACCTTCTTCAAGTGCACTTGCGTGCTCTTGTAATGATTGGCGCACAGTGCCTTTATTTGTAATGGTGTTTTTAATACCTAGGCCATGAGCCACTTCGTGAAACATGGTATTGGCAAAAAAGGCGTTAAAGGTAATATGCTTACGTTGCTCAGGTACAATTAACTGCTCAGCAATTGGCACTAAAATTTTATCAAATTTTGCACGCATTGCGTTTTTAAGCTGCAGGCGACGAGTGCCTTTTTCAAGCTGTACTTGCTCATCGTTTGGTAAGTTAATGGCAATGGTTTTGCTGCCCGCATTTGAGTGACCTGCATAGTAAACCACATCGTAAGCATTTAAATCGGCGTCTGAGCCTGGCACTTCTTGCTTATATTTAGCATCTACCGGTAAACCTTTTTGAAGCTCTGGTAAAAAGGCCGCAAACTTAGCTAGGCGCTCGCTCCATTTTAAATCTTTAATTAGTACATACGACTCATAAGCAGAGCGGTAGCCAAAGAGTTGATCTTCGTAGGTTTCAATTGGGCCAATAACCACATCAACTGGGTTATTTTTCATGTCCATCCAGGCAAAGTCAGAACCCTGAAAATCATCTTTTTGTAGTGCATCAGCACGTAGGTTTAAGTAATTAGCAAATTCTTTGTCATCGGCAAGCTTACTGGCTTCACGTAATAAATCTGCTGCTTTAGCTAACTCCTCAGCGTATTCTTTTGAGTAAGGCACGCTGTAAAGGTTACCTTGCTCATCACGTTTGATTAATGAGTAAAGGCCTTTTTTATCTTCTACGTCGGCGTTATTTAGCTCTTCTTTTGTTATGTCGGCTGGGTAGAATTGTGCGCCAAGGGCTTTTTCTTTGTAGCCTGATAAAAACGGTTCGTCACCATTTAAACGATCCCAAGGGCCGTAGTTAATATCAGCAAATTTACGTACTTTTTCATCACTTAGCTTTGCTAAAAAAGCGTCTTTATTATCGCCAAAAGCCTGCATCCAAAATAGCTCGTCCATAATTTTAGAGGCATCGATAAGCTTAGCAACCATGGCTTTTTGATTCTCACTTAAATGAGATAGGTCGGCTTCTAGGCTAAAGTCGGTGTAAATATCTAAACGTTGTTTATCAATATTAATTAAATCTGGGCCAGCTTGCGCGGCACTTTTCTGAGCAAGTTCTACACCTGTGGCTTCGGTCGAAGAGGGGGCTTGCTCTGAGCATGCACTAAGAAAAACGAAGCCTGAGAGTAAAATTGCTTGGCTAATTTTGTTTAAGATCATTTGATTGCCTGTTAAAAAAGTAAGTTTAATTATTTGTACGCTTAAATTTAATTGCTAGCGCGTACAAACGTTTCCTTATAGTGACTGCATTAAAGCAAAACTAAATGGTAAATAGCAAGTGTTTGGCGGTGTACCGCGTCTGCAGGCGATAATAACAATTAATTTATATAATTTTCTTAACTTTATCGGTAAGTTAGATAATACTCATTGTATTACTCATTTTATCCGAGGTTAGCAGTTGCATTGCGGCCCAGAAACAAAAGGATGACAGTTCTATGTCTACAGAAAATGCACTATTAACGATTTTGGTTGATAGAATCAATAACGACACTTTGGTTTTACCTACGTTACCTGAAGTTGCAATTAAAGTGCGCCAAGCGGCCGATAACCCTGATGTAAACCTAATGCAAATGTCAGACGTGATTGGACAAGACCCGGCTCTTTCAGCGCGCATGATTAAAGTGGCTAACAGTGCAATTATGGGCCGAGCGGTTAAAGTGTCTAACTTACAGCAAGCGGTTACGCGCATTGGTTTACGCCAAATTAAAAATATAGCAACCGCAATGGCAATGGAGCAGCTGTTTGTTTCTAATAATGAGCTAATAAAAGGCTACATGAGTAAAGCGTGGCAAAAAACGCTAAATGTGGCGGGGCACTCAATAACGCTTATGGCGTTTTATTTACAAAATAATAAACGTACATCGTTAAATAGTGACGCTATTACGTTGGCGTCGTTGGTATATAACATTGGTGTATTGCCTATTTTAACCGAAGCTGAGCGCCACCCAGAGGTGTTTGCTAACCCAAGCTTTTTAGCACATGCAATTCAAAAGCTCAGTGGTAAAATTGGTGGCTCAATTATGGGAGCGTGGGAGTTTCCACCTGAATTTGTAAATGTTGCTAGGCATTGGGCAGACCCTACGTATCGCCCTGAAGAGATTGGTTATGTTGATTTTATTCGTATTGGCGCTATTTTAGAGGGGACTTTACAGGTTTCTGATAAATCAGCGGCTTTACAAACTTACATAGATAAAGGCGTTATTCCTTCTATGCAGCTATTTTCAAGTGACGAATACAACGACATGCTCGAAAATGTAAAAGACACATTTAGCTAATTAGTAGTTATAAAGGTAAAAGCAAAAAGCACGACTAAGTCGTGCTTTTTTTGGTTTTAATAGCGCTTATAATTTTAGCGTTTTATAAATCTTCTGCATCACCTAAACCGGCCGTCAGCTCTTCAAGCAGTAGCTTGATTTCTTCTGAGGCTAAAATAAAGTCAGCATCTAATTTAACCGCCATATCTTCTTTAGGAATATCGGCGTTTTCTTCTTTTAAAGTTTCTGAGTAGCTTAAACGCTTGATAGAGCCATCGTTTTGCAGCATAAACTTCAGGCGTTCTTGCCAATCAAGTGCAAGTTTGGTCACGCGTTTACCATTTTCTAGGTGCGATTTAACTTCATCACACGATAAATCATGACCTTTTAGTTTAACCTGTGCGCCACTGTCGTCGGCTTCTTCTAGCTCAGCATCAAAACCTATAGCAAAGTTTTCAGGGGTGCTGAAGTTAGTTAACCAATCAGTTAAAAATACATCTAGGTCGTAGTTTGCAAAAGCAGGTACTACTGGTAATGTGCCCAGAGACTTACGCAGCAATGCAAGTAGCTCTTCTGCTTTATTAAAACTGCCGCTGTTTACTACAACCCAGCCGTTTTCTTGGTCAATAAAAGCAAACTGTAGGCTCGATTTTTTAAACGCTTGAGGTAATAAGGTAGTTAAAATGTTTTCTTTTAACTCGTCTTTTTCTTTCTTTTTAACAGGGCGGTTTTCTTCCGCTTCTATTTGATCTACTTTTTCGGCAACCATTTCATTAACAACAGATGCAGGCAGCACTTTTTCTTCACGTTTGGCACACACTAAAATGCTTTTTTGTGAAAAATGCGCCAGCGAGTCACCATGCTTACCAAATGCTTTTGTCCAACCAAATGTAGAAAGGTCTTGAGAGCCACAAGGGCGAAATACATCTTGTTCTAACGCTTTTTCAAACTCTTCTTGAGTGTACGAAACATCTTGCTTAAAGCGATAACAAATCAGGTTACTAAACCACATAAGGTAACTTTTCCATCTTTTAAATTTGCTCAATCATAGCAATAAAATGGGGTTCTCGAAATGGCTGATTTTAAGCAAAGCCGTTATTGATTAAATAATGGCTTTGGCATGTTTTTAGGAAATTCAATATGGTAATGAAGCCCTTTGCCAGGCTCACTGCTTGCCTCTATTGAGCCGCTAAGTGTTTGCTTAACTAAGTTAAAGGTTATGTGTGTGCCTAACCCACTGCCGCCTTGGTCGCGTTTTGTCGTAAAAAATGGGTCAAACAATTTGGCTAATTGCTCTTTTGTTACGCCATTGCCGTTATCGGTGTAGTCAATAATAAGGAGTGTGTCATCGGCGCTAATATTTATATCAATATTGCCCTGCGCAATATTATCAAAACCATGAATAATTGAGTTCATAATTAAGTTAGTAAAAATTTGGCTAATTGCCCCTGCAGGCAGGTTAAGAACTAAATCATCCGGACACTGTAAATTTATGGTGTGCTTGGTTTTTTTAAGTTTAGGGTGGAGCGATAAAATTACTTCGTTTAAATAATCTTTAAAGTTAATTGTTCTTACAGCTTCACTGGCTTGGTCTACCGCTATTTGTTTAAAGCTGGCAATAAGCTCAGAGGCTCTATCAAGGTTGGTTGTAAGCAAGCTTGTGCTTTGCTTGGCTTCGTTTATAAACTCTTCTAATGCTTTGGGCGATAATGTTTTTTCTTTGTAGGCATTTTCTAATGTGTTTAAACGCTCTTGTAAAAACGATATAGCAGTTACACCAATCCCAATAGGTGTATTTATGTCGTGTGTAATACCGGCGACTAATCCGCCTAGCGCAGCCATTTTTTCGGTGCCTACTAAGCGCTCTTGTGCAAGGCTTAGCTCGTCTAGGTAGCGTTCAAGCTCTTTTTGTTTAGTTAATAATTCTTCTTCGGTGTGTCTGCGTAAATCAACTTCTTCGGTTAGTACCAGCTTTTGTTTTTCTAGTTCGTACTTTTGCTGTTGTAAATCCATCATAGCTTGGCTTAAGTTTGACGTTTTACGGGCAACATCTTGCTCAAGCTGTATATTGTGCTGGTCGAGCTTTTCGTTACTAACAATCAACTCACGTTGGGTGTGCTCAAGCTCTTTTCTGTATTGAACTACTTTATCTATTAAGTTATTAAAAGACTGCTCCATAACGTTTAGCTCGTTATGCTCTTCGGTCTCAATGTCTATGTGTTGACCTTCTAAGTCATCAAGCTCTAAGTTTTCTATTTGATCGGTTAACTCGTTTAAAGGGTCGGTGAGCAGCTTTCTAAATGCCATTAAAAACAGAATGATCAAAAAGGTAGTTTTGATCATGGCGTTACCAATTAAAAAGTAAATAGATACCATTATTCGGCTAAATACCACATCGCGGCTAGAGAACAAGGTCACATCACCTACTTGAGTAGCGCGCCCCGAAAATTCAAAAATTAGGGGGAAGGTATAGCCAAAGAGACCCGATTTGGTGTCCTCTATAATGACTTCCTCTTGTACGAGTTGTTGGTTATAAAGTTTGTGTATATCCAAAGAGCGCCCCAGCTGCGAAATAATTTCACCGCTGTCGTCGCGCACTATAATGCCCTCCACCATAGGTATAGCAAGTAAGCCTTCTGCGGTTGTAATTGTTTGCTTTGTGTTTAGTTCCCAAATTGCGCGTGTTAAGCTTCGGCTAAAGGTTTTTTGCAGCGTACTTAGCTCATCACGAATGTAGTCTTTAGTATTTACAAATTCTGCAAGCACCTGTCCACATGTCACCACAAAGGTAAGCAAAAAATACACTGATAAAACATTAGTTAACAATTTCTTAGAAAGGCTTTTTTGTAACATATGGGATTTACTCATCCGGTGTAATTATATCTAAGTTGCAATTTCTAACTTAAAAGTTAGTCAATAAAACCTTAAAAATAAATAAAAAATTTATATTTTAAAGAGATAGCCCAGCTATTGAGTCGTTTTGTTTTAATAATAGTGCACTAAACTGATTTAAATTAATTTTAATGGCTACTGAGATTTCAAAAACGATGATTTTTAATAGGCAGCTAGAGCAATTATTAATAATATTTAACGTTATATTGTAAGGTTACAGTATTACATTATGCGAACAAGCAAAGTGTTAGAGTTTTAGGAACGTGTTAGAATAGCAAAAACCAACGGACGGCTCGTTTTTATAATTTTTAGAAGGTTATTTTAGTAGTTAACATGATGAAATTTTCTATATTAGTGTGTGATGACTCCACTGTTGCACGCAAACAAGTTGTGCGTTGTTTAAATGAGTGCGTGAGTGCCGACATTCAACAAGCCGCAAATGGGGCCGATGCGCTGGCGCTTTTACGCTTGCAGCAATTTGATCTTTTGTGTTTAGACTTAACCATGCCAGAAGTTGACGGCGTACAAGTGCTGGAGCGCATTAAGGCAGAAAAAATAGAGTGTTTTGTACTAGTGATCTCCGCTGATATACAACAACAAATGAAGAAAAAAGTCGCGCAGCTAGGCGCTATCGATTTTATAAATAAACCTATTAATAAATCGGCTTTAAGTGAAGTTTTGCATAAATTTGGCATTCATTAGGTTTTTTCATGTTCAAAAAGGCTGTTTTATCTTTTAATTTGGGGTTGACAGCATAGCCTTTGTTAAGGCAGTCTTAGCTCTATGAAAACAATTAATCGCGCACTGACCATTATTATTACAACCACCATTCTTACTGGATAGTGGCATAGGTCGGTGCAACAAATTTAAAGGCCTGTGTTCACTAAGAACACAGGCCTTTTTTCGTTTTATGGGATGAGGAACATAAATAATGCGCGTTTTAAAATTTGGAGGCTCTTCGCTTGCCGACTTTGCCTGTTTGCAACAAGTAGCTTTGCTGGTAAAAGCACAGTTAAAAGATGAAATGTTACTGGTACTTTCTGCACCCGGAGGTATGACTGATTCATTAGTTGCGCTGGCAAGTGCCGCTGAGCAAGGTCAAGATTTTTCTCAGCAATGGCAAGCTTTGCTAAGCCGATGCGAGACATTAAAAGCAGAAGTAGAAAAAAGCAGTGGCGAAGTAACAAACTGGCCAGATTTTAATGAGCTTAAAAATAAGCTAGATGGTGTGGCGCTTATTAAGTGCTGCCCAGATCAAATTCGTGCTTTTGTAATTAGTTTTGGTGAGCGTGTTAGTGTATCGCTAATGCAAAGTTTATTAAGCTCGCACAATGCACAATACCTTGAAGCAACGCGTTGTGTTGCCTCTACTGGTGGCTACATTGATGCTGAGGCCGACTTAGTAACGAGCAAAGCACGCTTTCAAGCAGTACTTAAAGAAAACCCAGCCACCATTTACATTATGCCAGGCTTTACAGCAAGCAACGAACAAGGCGAACTTACTACACTTGGTCGTAATGGCTCTGATTACTCAGCAGCTATTGCGGCGGCGTGTTTAGATGCTGAAATTTGCCAAATTTGGACTGATGTTGATGGTGTGTACAGTGCTGATCCGCGCTACATCAAAAAAGCAACTAAAGTTGATTTCTTATCTTATAAAGAAGCGATGGAGCTTTCTTACTTTGGCGCTAAAGTACTTCACCCTAAAACCATTTTACCGTGCGCGAAAGCGGGCGTACCGTGCGAAATTAAAAATACCCATAACCCAGATGCTCAGGGGTCATTAATTGGTAACGACTATTCATCTGATGAGCCAGTAAAAGCGCTTTCTAGCTTGCAAGACTTAGCAATGCTTACCGTGTCAGGCCCTGGCATGAAAGGTAAAGTGGGCATGGCCTCTAAGGTATTTAATGCCCTTGCGCACGATAACGTATCGATAGTATTAATTACTCAATCATCGTGTGAATTTAGCATTAGCTTTTGTGTGCACGAAAGCGATTTAGCGCTCGCGCTAGAAGCCCTGCAAAGTGCATTTGAACTTGAATTACAAGCAGGCTTAATTGAGCCGGTGCAAGTACAACGTAATCTTGCCATTGTTACTTTAGTGGGCGATAACATGCGTGCACACAAAGGTTTAGCTGCACAGTTTTTTGCTTCTCTTGCACAGGCCCAAGTAAACATAGTAGCCATTGCGCAGGATTCTACAGAAAGTGCTATTTCGGCGGTTATTGATGGCGAGCTGTGTAACGATGCAGTGAAAATATGCCATGAAAACTTTTTTACGCACGTCCCTTCAATTGACGTATTTTTACTTGGCTGTGGCTTAGTAGGCCAAGAGCTTATTTCTCAGTTAGAGCGCCAGCAAGCGTGGCTTGAAAAACGTAATATTAAGTTAAACTTATATGGCGTTGCTAATTCTCGTCAATTGCATTTAGACAGCGAAGGTATTGCATTTGATGACTGGCAGCAAAAGCTTGCAGTATCAGAGCAAGCGTTTGATTTAAATTTAGTTGAGCAGTTTGTAAAACAAAATCACTTAGTAAACCCTGTGCTTGTAGATTGTACGTCTTCTGATGCGCTAGCAGCTCAGTATGTGGATTTTTTAAATGCGGGCTTCCATGTGGTTGCCGCTAATAAAAAAGCAACAACCAGCTCGTACGATTATTACCAAGACTTAATTGCAGCAACACAAAAAAATAACCGCAAGTTTTTATACGAAACAAACGTAGGTGCAGGCTTACCGGTAATCGATAACCTACAGTCGTTATTTGGTGCAGGTGATGAGTTACTTGAGTTTAGCGGTATTTTATCAGGCTCATTGTCGTACATGTTTGGTGCACTAGAAGATGGTTTATCACTTTCTGAGGCAACTATTAAAGCAAAAGAAAGCGGTTTTACAGAGCCAGACCCACGCGATGATCTATCGGGCACCGATGTAGCACGTAAATTGCTTATCATTGCACGCGAAGCTGGCATGAAATTAGAGCTTAGCGATATAGAAGTAGAGTCAGTATTGCCTCAAGGTTTTGCACAAGGTGACAGCGTAGATGAATTTATGGCTAAACTGCCAAGTTTAGATGCTGAGTTTAACGACCGTATTCAAAGTGCGGCAGCAGAGGGCAAGGTACTTCGTTATGTAGGTACAATTAAAGAAGGCCACTGTAAAGTAGGTATTGAAGCGGTCGATTCATCGCATGCATTAAATGTAATTCGTGATGGTGAAAACGCATTAGCTATTTTAAGCCAATATTATCAACCACGCCCGTTTGTAATTCGTGGCTACGGTGCAGGCTCTGCGGTAACCGCTGCAGGCGTATTTGCCGACGTATTAAAAACGTTATCGCGCTAGGAGAGCATTATGATAGAAGTATATGCTCCGGCGTCTATAGGTAATTTTGCAGTGGGCTTTGATGCACTTGGCGCAGCGCTTGCGCCTATTGATGGCAGCTTATTAGGTGATGTAGCCGTAGTAAGCGCCGCAGCAAGTGATGAGTTTGTTTGCTCTGGCGAATATGCGCATAAGTTACCAAGCGATGCGAGCGAAAACCTAGCATATCAATGTTTAGTACATTTTAGAGCGCACGTTGCGCCAGATATGCCAAGTGTAAAATTAGAGCTTAAAAAGAATTTACCAATTGGCTCAGGGCTAGGTTCGAGTGCGTGCTCGGTGGTAGCAACCTTTGCTGCGCTTGATAAGTTTGCTCAAACCAATTTAAGCCAAGTTGAGCTGATTGAATTAATGGCTGATTTTGAAGCGATAGTCAGTGGCGGGCGTCATTATGACAACATCACCCCGTGTTATTTAGGGGGCTTACAGCTTACAGGCGATTTAATTCCTGATAAGTCAATTGCTCTACCAGTTGATGAAAACTGGTACTACGTAGCGGCGTTTCCTGGGTTTTCGCTTAATACCGCAAAGGCACGCTCGGTATTACCTAAAGAGCTAAGCATGCATGCAGGGGTTGAGTTTGCACAGCGTTTATCGGCATTTAGCAGTTTGTTATTAACGCAGCGTTTTGATGATGCATTGAGCATTATGCAAGACGATATAGCAGAGCCGTACCGAGCACCGTTAATAACAGGGTTTAGCGAAGCGAAAGCAAATTTGCCAGCGCTTGGTGCAGAAATTGTCAGTATTTCAGGTGCAGGCCCTACGTTATTTACAGTGTGTAAAACATTAGAAGCTGCCGAAAAATGTGCGCAGTGGTTAGCGCAAAACTATATAAATGAGCAGGGCTTTTGCCACATTTGTAAATTAGATAACGACGGCACGCGTCAATTAACAGTTTTATAGGATAGGCATTTATGCAATTACATAATTTAAAAGAAAATTCTCAAAAAGTGTCGTTTGTTGAAGCGGTAAAAACAGGGCTTGGGCGTAATCAGGGGGTATTTTTCCCTGAAAGCTTAGCGCCACTCGCCGATGTAGATGCGTTATTAGATATGGACTTTGTTAGCCGCAGTAGCAAAATTTTATCGCACCTTATTGGTGATGAATTACCCGCTGATACCGTTGCTCAAATGGTTAAAAATGCGTTTAACTTCCCCGTAAAATTGGTAGAAGTTGAAGACAATAACTATTGTTTAGAGCTTTTTCATGGCCCTACGCTTGCGTTTAAAGACTTTGGCGGGCGCTTTATGGCTGAGTGTTTAGCACAGTTTAATCAAGGCGAAAAAGTCACGATTTTAACGGCAACCTCTGGCGATACTGGCGCTGCTGTTGCGCATGCGTTTTACAACAAGCCAAACATAGATGTGGTTATTCTATACCCTAAAGGCAAAATTTCGCTTGCTCAGCAAAAGCTATTTACTACGCTTGGGAACAACATTCATTGTTACGCGGTTGATGGCAGTTTTGATGATTGCCAAGAGCTGGTTAAAAAGTCGTTTTTAGATGACGAAGTTAAATCTACACTTGGCCTTAATTCAGCTAACTCAATCAACATTAGCCGCCTAGTGGCACAAGTATGTTATTACTTTGAAGCCATTGCTCAGCTACCAAAAGAAAAGCGTGCTACAGCGCATATTTCAGTCCCTAGTGGTAACTTTGGTAATGTATGTGCCGCCATGATTGGTGCTGTAATTGGTTTGCCGGTGGGTAAACTAAGCGCGACTACAAATCAAAACGACACCGTGCCACGTTACATGCTTGATAAAAATTGGGCGCCAAATGCCACACTTGAGTCGCTTTCAAATGCGATGGATGTGAGCAAGCCAAATAACTGGCCACGTGTGCAAACAATGTTAGATAATAACTGGTTTAGCTACGATAATTTTTACTCAACCAGCGTGAACGAAGAAAATACGCAAGCTGTGATGAAAAATATTCAACAAACTGGTTATGTTGCAGAGCCGCATACCGCCATTGCATACCAAGGTCTTGTAGAGAATAAAGCACCCGGCGCAGCAGGTATCTTTTTAGCAACTGCTCACCCCGCTAAGTTTAAAGAAAGCGTAGAAGAGATCCTAAATATTGAACTTGATATGCCAAAACCACTTAGCGACGCACTTGCTAAACCTTGTTTAGCAAGCGACATTAACCCTGATTATGAAGCGTTACGCACTGAAATACTCGCTAAGTTAGGCTAACTAACTTAGCGTTAAAAAAGCGGCTTTGGCCGCTTTTTTTGTATTTTGAACGCGCTAAATAAAGTATTTATCATTAACTAATTAAATGTAAAAAATAAAAAACATTTAAATTATTAATGCATTTATAAAAAAATATCATCTTAAAAACGCTGTGAAATAGATTCAATCCCTGTTTAAATATCCTCAACTTAAGAGCGTAGGCAAAGAGTCGTTTAAAGCGTACAATAAAGCCTCTAAAAAACACCATACACGTTGCCCTAGGAGACCCCAATGTTAGAACGTAGCATGAATATTTCGGATTTTGATCCAGAGTTATTTGACGCGATAAACAAAGAAACTGCTCGCCAAGAAGAGCACATTGAATTAATCGCATCAGAAAACTACTGTAGCCCACGCGTACTAGAAGCACAGGGTTCACAGCTTACAAACAAATACGCAGAAGGTTACCCGGGCAAACGTTACTATGGCGGTTGTGAGCACGTAGACGTTGTTGAACAACTTGCAATTGATCGTGCTAACGAGCTATTTGGTTCTGACTACGCAAACGTTCAGCCACATGCGGGTTCTCAAGCAAATGCAGCTGTTTTCTTAGCATTATTAGAAGCGGGCGACACTGTACTTGGTATGAGCTTAGCTCATGGTGGTCACTTAACGCACGGTTCACACGTAAGCTTCTCAGGTAAGCTATACAATGCAATCCAGTACGGGCTAGACGAAGCAACTGGTGAAATTGACTACACACAGGTAGAAGCGCTAGCACTTGAGCACAAACCAAAAATGATTATTGGTGGTTTTTCTGCATACTCAGGTATTGTTGATTGGGCTAAATTCCGTGAGATTGCTGATAAAGTAGGTGCTTACTTATTTGTTGATATGGCTCACGTTGCAGGTTTAATTGCCGCGGGTGTTTACCCAAGCCCAGTACCTCACGCGCATGTTGTAACAACAACAACACACAAAACATTAGCAGGCCCTCGTGGTGGTTTAATTATTTCTGCTTGTGGCGACGAAGCAATTTACAAAAAGCTTAACAGCGCTGTGTTCCCAGGTGGCCAAGGTGGTCCTTTATGTCACATTATTGCTGCAAAAGCAGTGGCATTTAAAGAAGCTCTACAACCAGAATTTAAAACATACCAAGCGCAAGTAGTTAAAAATGCTCAAGCTATGGTTGCTGTTATGCAAGAGCGCGGTTACAAAATCGTATCTGATAAAACAGAAAACCACTTATTCTTACTTGATTTAATCGATAAAGATATCACAGGTAAAGATGCAGACGCAGCGCTTGGTAATGCAAATATTACTGTGAACAAAAACTCTGTACCAAACGATCCTCGCTCACCGTTTGTTACTTCTGGTTTACGTATTGGTTCACCTGCAATTACGCGTCGTGGCTTTAAAGAAGCTGAATCGAAAGAACTTGCTGGCTGGATTTGTGACGTATTAGACAACATCAACGATGAGTCAGTACAAGCGCAAGTTAAAGAAAAAGTTAAAGCAATTTGTGCAAAACTACCTGTATACGCTTAATTGCATAAGCAGCAGTAATTTAGATCACAACAAGGGGCCTGTTTACCTTTCGAGGTTTAATTTGCAGTAGTATGTTTGGTTTTTAGGCAAGGCAGAGTCTATGTAGTGTGGTTACTCCACACAAATAGGCGATAACGCAGCATAAATGCCAAACATGCACTGCCCTCGGGTTCGTCCTAGGGGGGATTTACTCTTTGTTGCTCGGTTTTTACTTAGCCCACTAGGTTACAAACCTCGCGCCGCGATCAAATCACCCCTAGATAGAACAAATTTAATCCTGAAAGGCCAACAGGCCCTATTTTTTTGCTAAGATAAAAGGCCGCTAAATAGCGGCCTTTTTTGTTTTAAAACGGAAGTACCGAGTTATGCATTGCCCATTTTGTACCGCAAAAGATACTAAAGTTATTGATTCTCGCCTAGTCGGCGGAGGCCACCAAGTTCGCCGTCGTCGTGAATGTAACGAGTGTCACGAGCGATTTACTACCTTTGAAGGCGCCGAGTTAGTTATGCCACGTGTAATTAAACAAGATGGCAGCCGAGAGCCCTTTAATGAAGATAAACTACTCAATGGCCTTAATCGCGCCCTAGAAAAACGCCCTGTTAGTACAGAGCAAGTGGATGAAGTGGTTAATATTATTAAATCGCAATTGCGTGCTACCGGCGAGAGAGAAATATCAAGTCACCTTGTGGGTGAGTGCATAATGGAGGCGCTTAAAAAACTGGATAAAGTAGCCTATGTGCGGTTTGCCTCTGTGTATCGCTCGTTTGAAGATATACGCGAATTTGGTGAAGAAATTGCCCGTTTAGGGGAGTAATAATGCAAAACCAAACAACCTTTACCGCGCAAGATGAAATGTACATGGCACGTGCCATCGAGCTTGCAAAAAAAGGGCGATTTACAACCACCCCCAATCCTAATGTAGGGTGTGTTTTAGTTAAAGATAACCACATAATTGGTGAAGGGTTTCATCAATTAGCTGGGCAGGGGCATGCTGAGGTTAATGCCCTTGCTGTAGCAGGTGAAAACGCAAAAGGTGCGACTGCGTATGTTACGCTTGAACCGTGTAGCCATTACGGACGCACTCCGCCGTGTGCAGAGGGCTTAAAAGCGGCAGGTGTAGTAAAAGTTATTGCAGCTATGGTCGACACCAACCCACAAGTCGCAGGTAAAGGGCTTAAAATACTCAGCGATGCCGGTATTGAGGTTGCATTTGGGCTTTTAGAGCAGCAAGCGCGCGCACTTAATTTAGGTTTTTTTAAGCGTATGGAGCACGGGCTTCCGTATGTTACGTGTAAAATGGCGGCCAGCATTGATGGTAAAACCGCGCTTAAAAATGGCCAAAGTAAGTGGATCACCGGCAGCGCTGCGCGACAAGATGTACAATTACACCGAGCACAAAGCTGCGCTATTTTAACGGGCGCCGATACGGTTATTACCGATGATGCTAAGCTCAATGTGAGGTTAAGCGAGTTGCCACAGGCTTTGCCTACTGAATTACCCCTACGCCAACCGGTGCGTGTTATAATTGACTCACAAAATAGGCTTACACCAGAGCTGGCAGTATTTAATATTGAAAGTGAAATAATAATTTTTACTACCAAGGTTGATAAATCAACGCAGTGGCCGCATTTTGTAAGGCATATAGAAGTGCCACAGCAAAATAACAAAGTTAATTTAACGTCTGTTTTAGCGCACCTTGCTAAGCTGCAATTTAATCATGTTTATTTAGAAGCGGGTGCTACACTTGCCGGTAAAATGACAGAGCTTAATTTAATAGACGAATATATATTTTATTTAGCGCCTAAACTAATGGGGTGCGATGCAAAAAGCTTAGTTAATTTTGCACCGCTAACAGATATGCAAAACACCGTTAATTTGACGTTTAAAGAGTGTGTGAAAATAGGCGATGATTTACGTATAACCGCCACAAAACACATTCCAATCACTTAATTAAAAGAGTAGGGCTATGTTTACTGGAATAATTGAAGCCACAGGCAAAATTGCGCTATTACAAAAAAAACAAGGCGATTTAGCCATTCGCATTCAAAGCGCTAATCTTGATATGAGCGATGTAAAGCTTGGCGATAGCATTGCCACAAATGGCGTATGTTTAACGGTAGTTGATAAGCACATTGATGGCTTTAGTGCCGACTTATCAAACGAAACTATCAGCTTAACTGGGTTTGCAAATTATAATATTGGCCAAACAGTTAACCTTGAAAAAGCCATGCAGCCGGTTTCACGTTTAGGCGGGCATTTAGTGTCAGGTCATGTTGATGGCATTGCAACCATTACAGCCATTACTAGTAATGCGCGCGCCACAGAATATTGGCTAAGCACCGATGAAAACTTAATGAAGTACATTCCTTACAAAGGGTCTGTATGTATAGATGGTATAAGCCTGACAGTAAACGCTGTACAAGGTAATACATTTAAATTAACCATAGTGCCGCACACAAGCGAGCAAACCACCATTGCTGATTTTAAAGTGGGCACACGCGTTAATTTAGAAGTCGACCAAATTGCACGTTATTTAGAGCGCCTTATTAAAGGGGCTGAGCAGCCGACTGGCTCAGATATTTCAATGAGCTTACTAGCTAAAGCTGGTTTTGTTAAATAACGACACTGATAACTTACACGAGCAAATTTATGAATTTACACAGCGCACAAGAAATCATCGACGACATTAAAGCCGGTAAAATGGTTATTTTAATGGATGACGAAGACAGAGAAAACGAAGGTGATTTAATCATTGCAGCAGAGCACATTAGCGCCGAAGCAATTAACTTTATGGCCACTCATGGCCGTGGCTTAATTTGTTTAACCATGACGCAAGAGCGTTGTGAGCAGCTTGATTTACCGTTAATGGTTAAAAACAATGGCGCAGCGTTTTCTACTAACTTTACTATGTCGATTGAAGCATCTAAAGGTGTAACAACGGGTATATCAGCAGCCGATAGAGCGCGTACAGTTCAAGCGGCAATTGCAAAGGGTGCTGTACCAAGCGATATCGTACAACCTGGGCATATTTTTCCTATTATGGCACAACCAGGTGGCGTGTTAACGCGCGCAGGCCACACCGAAGCTGGGTGTGATTTAGCACGTTTAGCCGGCCTTGAAGCCTCATCAGTTATTGTAGAAATCCTCAATGCCGATGGCACTATGGCGCGCCGCCCTGATTTAGAAGTATTTGCTAAAGAGCATGGTATTAAAATTGGCACAATTGCAGATTTAATTGAATACCGAAACCTTAACGAAACCACCATAGAGCAAGTGGCTAAGTGTAAATTACCCACTGAGCACGGTGAGTTTGATTTAGTAACCTACAAAGATACGATTGACGGCCAACTGCACTACGTATTGCTAAAAGGCGAAATTAAAGAGCAAGAACCAACGCTTGTGCGCGTGCACTTACAAAGCACCTTTAACGACATTTTGCTTTCAGACAGAAGTGCGGACCGTAGCTGGGGGCTTTCTGATGCGATGGCTTACATTGCAAAAAATAACGGTGCACTGGTTATTTTAGGCAAACAAGAAAGCACCGAAGAGCTAGAAGCCACAGTAAAAGCGTTTGCTGCTGCCGATGCTGGCGAGAATGTTACGCCGCGTAAATTTAAAGGCACATCACGTACTGTTGGTGTGGGCTCGCAAATACTGGCTGATTTAGGTATTAAGCAAATGCGCTTAATGAGTCGCCCTAAAAAGTATCATGCACTTTCGGGCTTTCATTTAGAAGTGGTTGATTACGTTGAGCCACAATAAGGGCTCAGCTTTTAACTAGTCTATTTTTTTATTTTTATGGTATGATGCGCAGCAATTTTTGCGCAATCGCAACCGCTTGAACATATTTTTAGGGTTATCAAATGAAAATTATTGAAGGTAATAAGTACGCTCCAGGCAAAAAAATCGCTATTGTTATTTCTCGTTTTAACGATTTTATTGGTAGCAGCCTACTAGAAGGTGCTGTTGATGAGCTAAAGCGTACTGGTGGCGTAGCCGATGATGACATTACCGTTGTGTATGTACCCGGTGCAGTAGAGTTACCTTTAGCGGCAAAACGCATTGCGGCAAAAAAAGAGTATGATGCAATCATCGCATTAGGCGTAGTGATCAGAGGTGGTACACCACACTTTGACCTCGTTGCTGGCGAATCTAACAAAGGCCTTGCAAATGTATCGCTTGAGTATGATATCCCGGTTGCATTTGGCGTATTAACCACAGAAAGCATTGAACAAGCAATTGAACGCGCTGGTACCAAAATGGGTAACAAAGGCGGCGAAGCGGCATTAGGCGCGCTTGAAATGGTTAATGTGTTAGATAAAATTTAAGTTTAAGGAATTTTTGTGAAACCAGCAGCAAGACGTAAAGCACGTATCTTAGCACTTCAAGCCGTTTATTCTTGGCAATTAAGTGGCAATTTAATTGCCGATATCGAACAACAAATGTTGATCGAAAACGACGTGACTAAAATTGATGTTGAATACTTTAAAGATTTAGCGCGTGGCGTTGCCGTTAATTATAAGCAACTAGATGAAGCTGTATCTCCGCATTTAACACGTCCATTTGATGATTTAGATATGGTAGAGCGTGCAATTTTACGTTTAAGCGCGTATGAGCTTAAATTCCGTGAAGATGTGCCATACAAAGTAGCAATCAATGAAGGCATTGAGCTTGCTAAAATATTTGGCGCTGAAGACAGCCATAAATTTGTAAACGGTGTACTTGATAAAGCTGTTAAGCATTTACGCAAGTAATACTAACCTTGCTAAAGCGCTCTGCTAAAGAGCTTAGCTTTAACAGTTAGTACACGTTAAAAAGGAGAGCCGGCATAGGTCGGCTTTTTTGTGTATGAAGGAATTTGAATTAATAAACCGCTACTTTAAAGGTCGTGGTATAACTCGTCGTGATGTAAGCCTAGGAATAGGGGACGACTGTGCATTAGTTACCGTTCCGCAAAACTGCCAACTTGCAGTAACAACTGATACGCTTGTATCGGGTGTTCATTTTTTTGATGACATTTCTCCCCGAGCATTAGGACACCGAGCACTGGCCGTCAATCTAAGTGATTTAGCAGCCATGGGGGCTGAGCCTACTTGGGTGTCGGTGGCATTAACCCTACCAAATATTAACCAGCAGTGGATTGAAGAATTTACTGAGGGAATGCACGAAATTGCTGAGTACTTTAATGTACAAATAATTGGTGGCGATACTACGCAGGGCCCTTTAACAGTTACTATATGCGCTAAAGGCACTGTGCCAGAGGGCAAAGCTTTACGCCGTGCAGGTGCTAAAGTGGGCGACTGGGTATGTGTAACCGGCACGCTAGGTGATGCCGGCTTGGCTATTGAATCTCGCAAGCGTGGCCTAAGTATTGAGCCTGAGCACTTAAAGTACATAAATAGCCGCTTTGATTACCCCACTCCACGGGTGGCTGCAGGGCAAGTATTACGTGGCCTTGCTTCATCAGCTATTGATGTGTCTGATGGCCTTATGGCGGATTTAACCCACATACTTGATATGTCACAAGTCAGCGCCAGTATCAATATTGAAAACATCCCAACCTCAGACGCTATGCGTTCAAGCCTGAGCTTTGAGGCGCAATTGCCGTATATTTTAGGCTATGGCGATGACTACGAATTACTTTTTACTGTCTCTGAAGATAATAAAAGCATGTTGGAGCTTAAATTACGTCAATACGGCGTAGAAGCAACGTGCATAGGGCAAATAAAAAGTGGCGAAGGGCACATTGAGCTTTTACACCACGGTGAAAAATTTAATTTTGAGCAACAGGGCTTTGAGCACTTTGCCAAGGAGCAGGTTTGACTAGCAAAAAACAGTTTAATTTAAAGCGCCCGCACCAGTTATTTGGCTTAGGGTTTGGCACTGGCCTTGCGCCTGTTGCGCCAGGCACCTTTGGTACATTTGCTGCTTTACCATTTATTTTTATGACCATGTATTTTCCGCTTTGGCTACAAATCGTGTTTGCCGTGGTTATTAGTATTTTTGGTATTTGGGCGTGTGGCAAAACCGCCGATGATTTAGGTGTGCACGACCACCCAGCTATAGTGTGGGATGAAGTTGCGGGTTATTACATCACGATGATTGGCGCAGCGCTTAGTTGGCAAACCTTACTTGTAGGCTTTTTATTATTTAGATTTTTTGATATTGCCAAACCAGGCCCGATCAAAACGCTCGATAAGCGAATGGACGGTGGCGTGGGTATAATGGCTGATGATGTACTTGCCGGTATTTTTTCGCTTATTTGTTTGCAAGCGTTAATAAAAGCAGGTTTACTACCCTTTTAATTTTTGTGTTTTATTTGTTTAACTAGGTGGCAGCGAAATGATGCGATTTTTACTGGTATGTGTACTTATGTTGTGTGCCATGCCAAGTTGGGCTTCTATTACTGATTACGTTGTTAAGCAATGGAATATCAAAGATGGCTTGCCCTCACAATCGCTCAAAAGTGTTGTGCAAGATCAGCAAGGCTATATGTGGGTCGGAACGCAATTTGGTCTTAGTCGCTTTGACGGCACAACTTTCACTAATTACAACACACAAAATAGTCCTTTTTTGCCAAGCAATGGTATTAATAAACTGCTCATAGATAGTAATGGCTATCTGTGGGTGGGCACTAAAAGTGGCTTGGTGGTCATAAACCCGCAAACGCTTGCCGCACAAGAATTTAATATTAAAGGCCCAGTTAGAGACATATTAGAAGATGCCAAGGGCAGCATTTGGATAGCAGCTAATGGGCTTTATTATGTAGACCGCAACCAAGTTGATTTACGTGATAAAGCGAACGAACTCGTTCCTATTGTAAATGCTACTGTGATCACCCAAATAGTGGGGTCGGTGAGTCAGATGGCGCTTTCTCCAGAGGGGATTTGGCTTGTCAACGACCGTCATTTACTACGCTTAACTAAAAGCGCCTCTGATTTTTCAAAACTCAGGTTAGAATTAACAGCTAAGGTGTCATTGCCTGAGCGGTTAGCACAAACCATTGTTCATGATCTGTCTTTTTTAAATGGTAATTTATATTTAGCCTCTGAACTGGGTGCCTACTTTTTAGATTTAGACGATGAGCTAAGACCTTTCCCACTGCCGAATGCGAATAACTCAGCTGTGTATAAATTTATGAGCGACACCAATGGTGGCTTATGGGTTTCTACTTATGGACGACTGCTTTTTAGAGCTAAGTCGGGTGAGTGGCAATGGGTTGAGCCAAGTCAGCTAGATCAAAGTATTTGGTTTGCCGATATTTACCGCGATAGCCAAAATAATATTTGGCTTGCAAGTTTTAGCGAAGGCTTATGGCTTGCACACGAAGGGCGTATTGAGCGCCACTCTGCTTTATCGCAAATGACAGAGGCCGTTATGGCAATCAGCCAAGCGCCCGATGGTAATTTATGGGTGGCAAATAAAAGTGGTATTGGGTATTTCGATTTAAATAAAAACTTTGTCAATAAAATACCCAGTGCGCAATTTGGCCGTGCAACAGTACACGACTTACAGTTTGATGGGTCGCGTTTATATATAGCGACCGGACGAGGGCTGTTTTTTTACGAGCAAGATAAACTATACAGTTTTCCTGGCAGAGCCCTGCGCGACAATCCGGTATTCGCTATTAGCCCATCAAGCAAAGGTGGTTTTTGGATAGGTACAGGGCGTGGCTTGTATAGGCTAAGTTATGGCGGGTTAACACCCTTTGCATACAATGCCTTTTTAGGCAGTAAATTTATAACGTATGTGCTCGATAAAGCAAACTTTGGTGTAATAGGGACCAGTAAAGGGGCGTATTACTTTACTGACCGTGGCATTGAAAAAATAGGTGACCAAACTTCGCTCGAAAGTGCATACATCACCAGCGTATTACATATAGATGGTGTAGGTATTTTAATTGGCTCGCTTAATGACGGCTTATTTTACAGAAGTTTACAAGGGCATTGGCGACAGTTAGATGCAGCCAACGGCTTACCCTATGGCTCTATTTTTAGCCTAGAGTATGACGAAACCTATAAGCGTGTATGGGTAAGTACCATGAAAGGTGTTTACCGTATGCCAGTAGCGCAATTTAAATCAGAGGTGTCGAGCTTAAAAGTGGAAGAGGTTATTTCTTCTTTTGATAGGCAGCTCGATGGTAAAGCAAGCCAGTGTTGTAACGGTTTAGGACACGATGCCGTTGCCATGACCGATTATTCAATTTGGTACCCAAGCTTACAAGGCATTGTAGAAATACCTAAAAATACCGAGCTATTTGGCCTAAATGTATTAAAGCCTAAAGTAGAAACACTAACCACACCTCTGCGTGCATTAACTACCGCAGCATTGGGCGAAAAGCCTTTACTAGATACTGATGAGCGCGACATAACGTTAAAGTACACCGCCATCGATTATTATGCGCCAAATAGTATTGAGTTTAGATATAAGTTAAGTGGGTTAGATAGTGATTGGCGCTATGCTAATGCACGCCGAGAAGCCATTTATACAAATTTACCGGCGGGGTCATTTTTATTTGAGCTTGAGGCAAAACGCCAAGGCGAAGATTGGGACAGAGCGCAAACTGTCGAGTATGCATTTGTAGTACCGCAGCGCTTTGACGAAACTATTTACTTTAGATTGCTAATTGTTAGTGGCTTTATTTTACTGTTTTACTTTATTTTTTGGGTATTTAGAGCGCAAGAGCGCCGTAAGCAAGAAGTACTAGAAGCCCTGGTAACAGAGCGTACATTAGAGCTGCGCCAAGCTAACGATAAATTAGGCCAAGTAAACTCACAGCTTAAACTAGTTAGTCACTCAGATGAGCTTACAGGGCTACGTAGCCGTCGCTTTTTGTTTGATCAGCTCCCTAAAGATATTGAGCACTTCCAACGTAATGCGCAGTCTTTACAAGCGCAAGGAAAGTCACTTGTACTGCTTATTATCAACTTTGATAACTTTAGCCGTATAAACGATGCGTATGGCCCAATAGCAGGGGATAGCTGTTTACAACAAATGGCAGCATTACTTAATTCGCGTACCCAAGGCTCTGACTATGTAGCACGCTGGAGTGGAGATGAGTTTTTATTATTGCTGCGCGATTTTAAGTGCAACTTGATTGACAGCTATGCCTCTGATTTATGCCAAGCAATCGCATTAAATTCGTTTCAATTACCAAACGGTAAAACAACCAATATTACGGCTTCATTGGGGTGGTCTTTTTACCCACTGCCGCTTTTAGGTGGGCAAGTAATAAGCTGGGAAACGTCGATAAACTTAGCCGATATAGCGCTTCATCAGGTTAAAAAACGTGGTGGTGACGGTGTGGCAAATATTACGTTTGATAAACAGTTGGATGCGTTTGAGTTTGAGCAAAATTCGAATGTAGATCAGCAGCTGGGTATTTTACAAAGTAATGGCTTAGCAGATATTAAAGTGTGGATGCGATAAAGTTAAATCGATACCTTTTATATGCGTGTTGGCTATTGATAGTTAAACCTAACGTATGAAGTAATGAGAAAGCTAAGCTGTAAAAGGCTTAGGTAAAAAAAGGAGCTTAAAAGCTCCTTTTTTTATTTAATTAAGCGATAAACGATTTTATTGAATTTAAAATGCCTTGTTCACCTAAGCCCATTTCATCGTGCATTTGCGCTTGTGTGCCGTGCTTAATAAATTCATCAGGAATACCTAAGTTAAGCACTTTTAGGTTGGCTTTTTGCGCTGCTAAATATTCATTAACCGCTGAGCCTGCGCCACCACAAATAGCGTTGTCTTCAAGCGTTACTATTACATCATGAGTTTGGCTAAGCTCATCTAATAAACTTGTATCAAGTGGCTTAATAAAGCGCATATTAACTAGCGTTGCACCTAGCTCACTTGCAGCAAGTTGCGCGTTTTCAAGCAAAGTACCAAAGGATAAAATAGCAATTTTAGCGCCTTGTTTAATGGTATTGGCTTTGCCTATTTCTAGTAGCGTCATTTCGCTTTGAATATCGGCAGTACCGGCACTACCACGAGGGTAGCGAACCGCTACAGGGCAATTAGCCTTATAACCGGTATAAAGCATATGGCGGCACTCGTTAGTATCACTTGGGGCCATAATAACCATGTTTGGAATACAGCGCATAAAGCTTAAGTCGTACGCACCTTGGTGTGTTTCGCCGTCGGCGCCTACAATACCAGCGCGGTCTATAGCAAAAAGCACAGGTAAGTTTTGCAGTGCAACATCATGGATAAGTTGATCATACGCACGTTGTAAAAAGCTCGAGTAAATAGCTACAACGGGTTTTAACCCTTCACAGGCAAAACCGGCGGCCAATGTGACAGCGTGCTGCTCTGCTATAGCTACATCGAAATATTGCTCTGGGTGCTCTTTTGAAAAACGCACCATACCTGAGCCTTCACGCATTGCCGGGGTAATAGCCATTAATTTTTTATCTTGCTCGGCCATATCACACAACCAATCACCAAACACCTTAGAGAAAGTGGCGGCGCCAGGTTTAGATTTAGGTAAGCTTGATGTATTAGGGTCAAACTTTGGCACACCGTGATAGCCAATAGGATCAGCTTCTGCGGGTTTATAGCCTTTTCCTTTTTGGGTTTTTATATGTAAAAGCTGAGGCCCTTTTAAATTACGCATATTACGCAGTGTATCTACGAGCATATTTACATCGTGGCCATCAATTGGGCCAATGTAATTAAGACCTAGTTCTTCAAAAAAGGTACCTGGAATAACCATTCCTTTTAGGTGCTCTTCTACTTTACTGGCAAGCTCTTTAACAGGAGGCACGCCAGAGAGTAACTTTTTACTGCCTTCGCGAATATTTGTGTAAAAGCTGCCAGATAAAATACGCGCAAAGTGATTAGTTAACGCACCGACGTTTTCAGAAATCGACATTTCGTTATCATTTAAAATGATTAACATGTCAGATTTTACATCGCCTAAGTGGTTCATAGCTTCAAATGCCATACCTGCTGTAATGGCGCCATCGCCTATAACGGCAACAGTTTTGCGGCCTTTGCCTTCTTTTTGAGCCGCAATAGACATACCAAGTGCTGCCGAAATAGAGGTACTTGAATGGCCTACGCTAAAGGTATCGTATTGGCTTTCTTCACGAAAAGGGAATGGATGTAATCCGTCTTTTTGGCGAATTGTATGCATTAAATCGCGTCGTCCCGTTAAAATTTTATGCGGGTACGCTTGATGGCCTACATCCCATACAAGGCGATCTTCTGGTGTGTTATACACATAATGTAGAGCAACGGTAAGCTCAACAGTTCCTAAACCAGACGCTAAATGGCCGCTACTTTGCGAAACAGAGTTGAGTAAATAGTCTCGTAACTCGTTGCTAAACGCAGGGAGTTTATCTTGCGCTATATCGCGTAAGTGGGCTGGTTCGTCAACCAAGTTAAGTAATGGATACTTGCTACTATCAAGTGTCATGGTATTTATTTTATCCTTCGCTAACACCGGTGCTAACTTATTAGTTGTTACCGCTGTTGAGTAATAATGTCAGTGCTAAATGGCAATACGTATATGTAACACTCAATGGTCACGTTTAATCAGGTAGTTTGCCAGCGCCGCTAGAGTAGAGGTATCAGCATCTATTTTGTTTAATGCTTGATGCGCTTGCTCTATTAAATTTTGCGCCATTTGCTTGGCACCTTGCATACCTAATAGGGCCGGATAAGTTGCTTTATTAGCAGCTAAATCAGAGCCTTGTGGCTTACCTAAAGTAAATGTGTCACCTTCAACATCTAAAATGTCGTCGTGCACTTGAAATGCCAGCCCTATAGCATACCCAAAAACACGTAAGTTTTCTAAGGTTTGTTTGTCTGCTTTTTCACTACATAATGCACCCAATGTAATGGCACAGTTGATTAAGGCACCCGTTTTTAATTTATGAATTCGTTCAAGCTGTTGTACTGTAATCACTTTATCTGTGGCTGCAATATCTAGCCCTTGCCCGCCTACCATGCCTTCAAGCCCCGATGCTTTAGCCAGTGCGCTGATCATTTTTACTTGTGTTGATGCGCTGCAGGTGAAATTGTGAGCCGAGATAAGTTCAAAGGCTAATGTTTGTAGTGCATCGCCTGCTAAAATTGCATGCGCATCGTCAAACTCTATATGGCAAGTTGGGCGTCCACGGCGAAGGTCGTCATCATCCATGGCTGGTAAATCATCGTGCACCAACGAGTAGCTATGAATACACTCAATAGCAGCAGCAAGAATATCTAAATCTTGCTTATTAGCTCCAAGCATTTCACCACTTGCGTAGACTAAAAAGGGGCGTAAACGCTTGCCACCGTTAAATAAGCCGTACTGCGTAGCTTCTTTTACTGTGTGTGCGGTATCAAGGGGTTGATCAAAGTACTGTTGCAGGGTCTTTACGACATCTTGTTGAGCACATTCTATTTTTTCTTGTATGCTCACGGTTATTCCATATCGCTGTTAAATGAAGTAAGCGCTGCTTTTTCGTCATTACCCATCAAAATAGACACTTTTTGTTCTGCTTGTTGTAACTTACCCGTTGAGGCGTTAGCTAAGGCTATACCACGCTCAAATTGCTTTAACGACTGCTCAAGCGATAAATCACCTTGTTCCATTTCACCGACAATGGTTGATAGTTCTTCGAGTGCTTGTTCAAAACTTAGGTTTTCAGGTTTTTTAATCGCCATGTTTAATTTCAGCCAGCATGATAAATTTAGGAGCCAATTTTAGGGGGAATGCTAAACTAGGTCAAAGGATGATCGTTGTTTTTTGAGTTATATCAGTTTAAATCGTATTTTTACCATGTATAAGATGCGTATTAGTGCTCACTGTGTACAATAAAATTAATCAGTCGCTAGGCGAGTAGGGTATCTTGATCTAAAATTAGGCCAAACACAGTGTTTTACACTTTTTTCAAAAATGGCTTAAGTATTTCAGTATCTTGCCGATAAGCAGTTAATAATAAAAGTTTGAATAACAAAGTATAATACTTTGGAGGAAATGTGGATTTAGCAACCATAATTGGGATCCTTGGCGCAATTGGTTTAATTGTCATGTCCATGTTTATGAGTAGTAGCGGTGAAATGGGGATGTTTGCCGACGCGCCTTCTAGTGTAATTGTATTTGGTGGCTCACTATTTATTGTGTTATCAAACTTTACCTTGTCGCAGTTTTTGGGCATAGGTAAGGTTGTTGGTAAAGCATTTATGTTTAAAATCGAATCGCCAGAAGAGCTGATTGAAAAAGCAGTTGAACTTGCTGATTCAGCCCGTAAAGGGGGGTTTTTAGCCCTCGAAGAAGCCGAAATACCAAACCCTTTTATGCGCAAAGGTGTAGATATGCTCGTTGATGGCCACGA
The DNA here is from genome assembly GCF_023161805.1 of Pseudoalteromonas sp. 1CM17D. NCBI lineage: Bacteria > Pseudomonadati > Pseudomonadota > Gammaproteobacteria > Alteromonadales > Pseudoalteromonadaceae > Pseudoalteromonas > Pseudoalteromonas sp. 1CM17D. The sequence continues at coordinate 53,216 of NZ_JALNTP010000015.1, forward strand.
TGCTGATGTAGTTCGTGCCACGCTTCAAAAAGACATTTCTTTAACCACAACTCGTCACGAACTGGGCGCCGGTTTATTTAAGTCACTTGCCGATATAGCCCCTGCAATGGGTATGATAGGAACGTTAATAGGCTTAGTTGCTATGTTATCTAACATGGATGACCCTAAAGCCATTGGCCCCGCAATGGCGGTGGCATTATTAACTACTTTATATGGTGCATTTTTAGCAAATGTAGTGGCTATTCCTATTCAGGTAAAACTGGAGCTTCGCAAAGACGAAGAAGCCATGAATCAGCGTCTAATACTGGATGCTATTTTAGGTATTCAAGATGGCCAAAACCCGAAAGTAATTGAAGGTATTTTGAAAAACTACCTTGCTGAGTCTAAGCGCAAAGTAGATACCGAGGAGTAACCATGTCTGATCAAGAGTGCAAATGCCCACCCCCAGGTTTGCCTGCTTGGATGGGAACATTTGCCGACTTAATGTCGCTTTTAATGTGCTTTTTTGTACTTTTGCTCGCGTTTTCAGAAATGGATGTACTTAAATTTAAGCAAATAGCAGGCTCGATGAAGTTTGCATTTGGTGTGCAAAACAAAATAGAAGTAAAAGATATCCCTAAAGGGACCTCGGTTATTGCTATGGAATTTACCCCAGGTAAGCCTGAACCTACCCCGATAGAAACCATTCAGCAACAAACCGTTGAAATGACCCAGCAAATGTTAGAGTTTCAAGCGGGTGATGAAAGCTCTGCTGGTGGTAGACAAGAGCAACGTGGCGATAAACGTGGTGGCGAGTCACGTAGTACATCGCAGCAGCAATCTTCAGAGCAAGCAACTTCAGCCGCCGATCAAGAACAAACTAACGAGTTAGTGAAAAAAATAGCACAACAGCTCGAAAAACAAATTATCGACGGTGCAATCGAGCTTGAATCTTTAGGGCAGCAAATCATTATTCGTATCCGTGAAAATGGCTCATTCCCCTCTGGCAGTGCTTTTTTACAACCTAAGTTTAAGCCCATAATTCAAGATATTGGTGAGTTATTAAAAGATGTACCTGGTGAAATTACGGTATCGGGTCACACCGATGATTTTCAGGTTTCTAACGAGTTATATATTAATAACTGGGACTTATCGTCAAAGCGTGCAGTAGCAGTAGCAAGCGAATTACAAACGGTACAAGGGTTTGATAAAAACCGCATGATGGTAGTAGGGCGTGCTGATACTCGTCCACTTGTTCCGAATGATTCAAACGAAGATAGGCGTAGAAATCGCCGAGTAGAAATATCAATCTTACAAGGTAAGGCTAAAGAGTCAGACCCTATTGATGTGCGCTAGGCGAGTAGCGGGCGCTAATTTCTCTAATTAAGTTTCTTTTTAAGGTACTTAATCGCCTAAGTATCTTGGCAAGTTCATTATTTTAGCTTAAAGTACATTTCTTTAACATATGTAATGGTGTTTCTGTGAAAATAATCGATAAATATTGCTATATGCCGGGAAATGGTTCTGGTGGTGACGATGATAAGACTAATGATTAACTATGTTTAGATGGTTCAATGAGTTATATGCATTTATTGAGCTCAGCTGGGTTTTGTTTTTACTTCCCGCTATAGTTATTTTTTTTCTACGAAAAGATTATTTAGCACTCAGGTTTGTTTGTATCACGAGTGCTTTTTTCTTATTTGGTGCTTTTATATATGAGCCTTTAAAAACGTTTGATAAAGATATTAACATTTACAGGTACGTCATTTGGGCTTTTAATGATATTGCTTGGATGGCATTAATTGCTTATCTAGGCTTAAAAGATAAAGTTTATTTATGGCAATGTGTATTAGGGCAACTTGTGGTTGTAATGGCCCCAACTTTACAGTTGTTCAGAGTTGTAGATCGCCATTTATGGGATTTATCCTATAGTACTTTAATGTATAAAACTCTTTTACCTCTGATTAATATTTCTACTGTAGTAGTATGTTACCTCCCTCTTATTTATATTTTAGTTAAAAACAAAGAGGACCAGATTAGTAGTAAATATAAAACTCCCTCCCCCTAAAATAGCTGTGCTAAACTACTGTTCATATAAACAGTTAATGAGCAACTCCCATGAAACTCTATATCGCAGAAAAGCCATCACTTGGCAGAGCTATTGCTGATGCATTGCCAAAACCACATAAAAAACACGATGGTTATATAGAAGTGGCTAATGGTGACTGTGTCTCGTGGTGTATAGGGCACTTACTTGAGCAAGCAGAACCCGATGACTATGATGAGCGTTTTAAAAAGTGGCAGTTTGAACATTTACCTATTGTGCCTGAGCATTGGCAACTTAAAGCAAAGCCTAAAACTCGTAAACAACTCACTATTTTAAAAAAGCTAATCAAACAAGCAACAACACTTGTACATGCTGGCGATCCTGACCGTGAAGGCCAGTTATTAGTTGATGAAGTTATAGAACAAGCAAAAATCAGCCAAGCAAAAAAACAAAATATTCAGCGTTTATTGATCAGTGACTTAAACTTAACGGCAGTTAAAAAGTCACTAAATAGTATGCGTGCTAACCGTGACTTTATTCCTTTGAGCGTTTCTGCTCTGGCGCGGTCTCGTGCTGATTGGTTGTTTGGCATGAACTTGACGCGTGCATACACATTAGCGGGGCAAAAAGCGGGATTTGGTAATGTATTGTCGGTTGGGCGAGTGCAAACACCCATTTTGGGCCTAGTAGTTAATCGCGATAACGAGATAGCAAATTTTGTATCAAAACCATTTTATGAAGTACTTGCTCACCTTGATACACCTAAGGAGCAATCATTTACTGCTAAGTGGATACCAAGTAAAGCGTGCGAACCTTATCAAGATGAAGAGGGCAGAGTGCTTAACAAAGCTTTAGCTGAAAATGTAACTTCACGTATCGCTAATCAACCAGCAAGCGTAACTGCTCTTGAGCAAAAGCAAAAAAAAAAAACCGCGCCGCTTCCCTATAATTTGTCTGCTTTACAAATAGATGCCGCTAAAGCGTTCGGATTGCCAGCGCAAAAAGTGCTCGATATTTGCCAGGTTTTATATGAACGTCATAAGTTAATTACTTACCCACGCTCAGATAATCGTTATTTACCAAAAGATCATCACCAAGATGCAGCTGCGATACTAAAAGCGATTGCAGTAAATGGAGGCCAAAAAGCAGAATTTGTTAATGGAGCAGATGCAAAAAAACGAAGTAAATGTTTTAACGATTCAAAAGTAGCAGCTCACCACGCGATTGTACCAACAGCTAAACAGTTAAAAACTGTGAGTTTAGCAAGTGATGAAGAAAAAATTTATCAGTTAATAAGTCGACACTATTTAATTCAGTTTTATCCCGATTACATTTACAACGAAACCAAGGTAGAGGTAACTATAGCGGGTGGTTTATTCAAAGCTAATGCAAAACAAGATGTAAGCTTGGGTTTTAAATTGCTTATGGGTAAGTCAGAACTTAAAGAAGAAGCAACATTGCCTTATTTGGAAAAAGGCATGGTACTTACCTGTACTAAAGGTGAGGTGGTGCAAAAGCATACAACTCCTCCTGCTCATTTTACCGATGCAACCTTACTTGCTGCTATGACGGGAATTAGCCGTTATGTAAAAGACTCGCAAATCAAAAAAATATTAAAAGAAACAGATGGCCTTGGTACTGAAGCCACTCGCGCAGGTATCATTGAACTATTATTTAAACGTCGCTTTTTAAAACGTGAAGGAAAAGCAATTAAAGCAACTGAAACAGGTCTGGCACTAATTAGTGTATTACCTGAGGGGTTATCAAGCCCCGATTTAACTGCAAAATGGGAGTCGAGTTTAGGAGATATCGCTCAGCAAGCAATGAGTTATCAGCAATTTATACAGCCTTTGCTAGCTGATTTAACTAATTTTGTAAGCCAAGCAACTAACTGCGATAGTAATGTATTTGCACATTTGCCAAAAACATCGCCTAAGAAGCGTTTTGCTAAACGTACAAAGAAAGCGCCGTATAAAAAGTCGAGTTACAAAAAAAGCCCTGCGGTAAATTAAACTCAGGGCTTGAAAATAACCTTGAAGATTATTGATTGAATAATGCCGCAGCGGCATTGCTCATTGCAGTTATTCCTGTTGGAAGCGCTACTTTATAATCGGGAGCAAATTTACTTGAATGTAATGAAGGGAGTGTTTCGTTATTTTTCATTGCATTTGTATATTGCTGTTGGTTAACTCCGCCTAACCAAAATAAAGTAATGGGGATGTTTTCATCTGTTCTACCATATAGTCCAAAGTCTTCACCAGCCATAACCGCTTTTGTTTCAAGTACATTTTTTACACCAATTGCATCAGCAATGGCACTCCTAACTATATTTGTTTGCTCCGGATTATTGTAAGTAGATGGAATCGATTCACTTTCATGAACATACACTTCTGGGTAGAGCGCTTTTTCTAGACCTGCACTTTGTGCAATACCTGCAGTAATACGTTTAATCGCAGCAATTTGCGCGTTTCTAACTTCCGGGTTATAGCTACGCAGAGTAAGTTGTAGCTTTACTTCATCAGAAATTACATTGTGTTTTGAGCCGCCATGGATAGATCCAACAGTGATCACTGATGGTTCAAGAGGAGATAACTCCCGACTCGTAATTGTTTGTAATGCTAAAATGGTGCGAGCAGCAATAATAACAGGGTCAACAGTCGTATGTGGATAGGCTCCATGGCCTCCTTTACCTTTTATTGAAATATCAACTGAGTCGACGCTTGCCATAGTGTACTCATTTTTCAGAGCAACTTTTCCTGCCGGTACGCTGGCACTAACATGTAAAGCAATAATATGATCGGGTTTTGCGTATTTGCTAAATAACCCCTCACTAAGCATTGCTTTTGCACCACCCCCAACTTCTTCAGCCGGTTGCGCAACCATCATTAAAGTACCTTGCCACGACTGTTTATTTTTAATTAGTTGTTGCGCGGTGCCTATAAATGAACTCATATGAATATCATGACCACAACCATGCATAACACCGACTTTGCTACCTTGTTTATTTATTGTGGTAACAGTTGATGCGTATGCTTTTCCAGTTTGTTCTGTTATCGGTAAGCCATCAGTATCAGTTCGAATCATAACGGTAGGGCCTTGACCATTTCTATATATACCTACGACGCCATAACCGCCAACGCTATTGGTTACATCAAACCCAAGCTTTTGAAGCTGCGAAGCTATTTTTTTACCTGTTTGTTGCTCATGATAAGACAGTTCAGGTGACTGGTGTAAATCTAGATAAAGCTTTTCTATTGCTGGCATACTTTTATCGAGATCCAGCTTAAGTGTTTGTGCACTTAATAGTGGGCTAACTAGTAAACACAGTGCACTCGCATAGGCTAATTTCATATTTCCCTCATTTATATAGTATGTGTGTCTTAAATGATTTAGACACATGTCTTGTAATTATTATCTTCATCACCATATAAAAACCTAAATAGATGAACATGGCAATAACTCAATGAGCAATATAGTTAGTCTTAACGCACAAAACCTTCAGCAAGTATTAGGTGAAACATCACAACAAAAGTTAGTACTACTTAACTTTTTTTCGCCACAAAGCCCAGAATGTATTAGCCAAGCAGCTATTTTAGATAAGCTAGCCGCCGAATATAATAACTATATAGTTGTTGCAAACTTAGATTGTGATGCAGAGCAAGCTTTAGCCTCTCAACTTGCCCAGCAAGTCGGTTTACAAACCTTGCCTACTTTAGTGTTATTAAAAGACTCAGCTCCAGTTGATGTATTAGCGGGTGCACAAACAGAAAGCCAAGTACGTGACGCTCTATCTAAACACTTACCTGCTCAACAAGACCTATTATTAGAGCAAGCCAAGCAAGCACTGGTTAATAGTGATTTAAATGCCGCGTTTAATTATGCTAAGCAAGCGTATGAATTAGATAGTAGTAATGCGAGAATTAAATTAGTGCTTGCAGATATATGTATACAGATTCACAAACTCGATGAAGCCGCAGCATTAATAGAAACAATAGACGCACAAGATCAAGATGCATACTTTAATAACATTAAAGCTAAATGTGAGGCTGCACTAGAGGCAACTGATTCACCTGAAATAAAAGCATTGCAAGAAAGGGTAGCCAAGCATCCTAATGAGCTTGAATTACAAATGGAGCTAAGTAACCTACTCAATGAAGCAGGAAGGAAAGAAGAAGCATTAGAAGCACTCTTTACTATTCTTAAGAAAGATCTGAATTTTGATGAGGCTAAGCCAAACTTCTTGGCTGTTATTGCGTCTTTACCAGATGGCGATGCGCTAGCTGCTAAATATCGTCGCAAGCTTTATAGCATTTTGTATTAACGATTAAGATAAACTCTCTATAAAAAGCACCTATGTTAAGGTGCTTTTTTGTTTCTGCGTTAGGATAGTAGGGTAAAAGCAAGGTTATCCACAGGGGTTTGTGGGTATCTTGTGTGTCTGGGTGGGGTATCTTTGGGGTAAAAATTAAATGCAAAAAAGCGTTTAAAAACGCTTGCGTTAAAATCGATTCGCCCTATAATGCGACCCCACTGAGACGGGGAACGCCAACGCATAGCGAGGCACGAGCTACTCAGTGAGTCGAGTGAAACTTAGTTCTGAAAACTTCAAAGTTTAACAAAATTAAGTATTGACAAAAAAATAGGAAAGCGTAATATGCGCAGCCCTAGCGAAATAAAGTTAAACGCTTTAATCGCAACGTTCTTTAACAATATAAAGCAATCATCTGTGTGGGCACTCGTACAGATTGAGTTCTAACA
>NZ_JALNTP010000016.1:0-58645 GCF_023161805.1 Pseudoalteromonas sp. 1CM17D
TCTTAAGTAAAACCTAAGTAAGTTATTGCTGTTGGTCACTCAGTTTCAATTGAGACTCTAAATTTGTTTGCCTCACTACCTAAGTAGCTTGGCTGTTAGAACTCAATCTGTACGAGTGCCCACACAGATGATTGCTTTATATTGTTAAAGAACGTTGCGACGTTGTCGCTAGGGATGCGTATAATACATCCTTTATTTTTCGAGTCAACACTTAATTTTAAACTTTCTTTTTAGAAGATTTAAAACCAAAGTTTTACTTAACTCTGTGAGCAGCTCTTGCCTCGCTATGCGTTGGCGTTCCCCGTCTCAGTGGGGTCGCATTATAGGGAGAACAGATTTTTACGCAAGCACTTTTTTAAAGAAAAACCAAAAAAAAGCACTGTTCGGTCAATATGTAAACTAAACCCTCTATAACTGGTAGTTTTATAATCAAAAAAGGCCTTTTCTGGCCTATATTTAAGTGTTGCTGTTACACTCAAGCGACTATAACTGGTATTTAAAAGGTATATATATGGCTATTCGTTCTTATAAAGGTGTGACTCCCTCTTTTAATTCGTCTGTTTATGTTGATGAGTCGTCTGTTTTGGTAGGAGATATTACGATTGGTGACCACTGTAGCGTATGGCCTTTAGTGGCAGCGCGAGGAGATGTTAACTATATACGTATTGGTGAACGTACAAATATACAAGACGGTAGTGTTCTTCATTTATCACGCGCGACTAAAAGTAACCCAGATGGTTACCCACTTATTATTGGTGATGATGTGACAGTAGGACACAAGGTGATGCTGCATGGATGTACGCTTGGAAATCGTATACTTGTCGGTATGGGCGCTATTGTAATGGATAATGTAATAGTAGAGGACGACGTTATTATTGGTGGGGGGTCATTAGTACCGCCAAATAAACGATTGGAGTCTGGTTATTTATATGTTGGTAGTCCAGTAAAGCAAGCCCGCCCATTAACAGAGCAAGAGCTTGCCTTTTTAAAAGTATCGGCAGATAACTATGTGCAATTAAAAGACGAGTATTTAGCAGAAATCAACTAGATTCACTTCTATCTGCCCTGCCGAGTTATAACTTTCATCTTCTATAAGTTGCTCGGCACATCCTTCGTAATCAAATCGGTATTTATCAAAATGCTGCGTTGCATGGCTTTCATCTTGAAGCCCTAGCTTTCGTAAATCTATAATACACTCCACCAGCATCCCTGTTACTTGTGCAAAAAAGACTAGTTGGTGGGAAGGTTCTCTAAACTCGAGTCTATCTATAAACTGTATGGCTTGATTCATTTAAGCATGCCTTGTTTTAGTGCTTTAACAACAGGAAGTATAGCGGGCATTTTATTACGCCATACATAATATGCCTGTGCGGCTTGGCCTACCAACATACCACTGCCATCTAACAGCTTAGCGTGGTTATTATGCTCTGCAACCCAGTTCATAAATACGGTATTTTGCTGGGAATAAAACATATCGTATGCCACCGCGCACTGGCTTAGGTGTTTTTCGTCAAGTGCTGGTAACTCGTTGTTCATACTGCTAGAGGTAGAATTTACGATAAGTGAGTAATTGCTTACTGGTAATGTATCAAACCCATAGCCTGTTACCTTGCCATATTCAGCAAATAGTTGCGCTAAGTCTTGCGCTTTTTTTGCCGTGCGATTAACAATCGTTATTTCAGCTGGGTTATGCTCAAGTAGCGGTAGTATTACCCCTCTTGCTGCGCCACCAGCACCAATAATTAAAATACGCTTATTGGTAATTGTCACTTCATTGGCAAGTAAATCATTAACAAAGCCCACGCCATCGGTGTTATCGCCTAACAAAGTGCCATCATCGCGTTTTTTAAGTGTATTAACTGCACCAACAATTTTAGCAAGTGGGGTGAGTTCATCAGCCATGGCATACGCTTGCTCTTTAAATGGCATAGTAACGTTGGCACCTATCCCGCCTTGCTCAAAAAAGGTGGTTACTGTTTTTTCAAAGTGATCGATAGGTGCTAATATTGCGCGGTAGTCGATTTGCTCACCCAAAGATACAGCAAATTGTTTATGTATCGCGGGGGATTTTGAATGTTTGATTGGATTTCCAAAAACCGCATATTTGTCCATTTTAAAGCAACCTCTTTGCAGTTGTACACTGCCTATTAACGATGATAAGTAATATGATTAAACGACTTTTTTCAAAATCTAAACCAGCTCCTGAGCAACCAGCGCCCACTCCTGAGAAAACACCGTATGAAATTATTGGTGGAGAAGCAGGTACCCGTGCTATTGCTAATAGATTCTACGACATAATGGCCAGCGATGAATACGCCAAACCATTATATGATATGCATCCTCTGCCATTAGATAGAATTCGCCAAGTATTTTTTGAGTTTTTATCAGGTTGGTTAGGCGGCCCTAACCTATTTACTGAAAAACATGGCCAACCTATGCTGCGCAAACGCCATATGCCTTTTACTATAAATAAAGACCTGCGCGATCAGTGGATGTATTGCATGAATAAAACCCTCGATATAGAAGTAGACAACCCCCTACTGCGCGAAGGGTTAAAGCAGTCTTTTGGACAACTTGCCACCCATATGATTAATGAGCACTAATTGTAACTGCTTAGCAAAAAGGCGCTGTTAAGCGCCTTTTATTAGGGTTTATTGACCTTTGCGGATTAAACAGCCCCTACCTTAATTTAATATTTATAACTGCCACTCTCTGGCTATCAAGTCAGTGGGTTTAGTGCTTAGCCACTCTTGTGGACGTAAATAGTATTGATACAAATTAGCCTCTGCGCTGTCGGGCGCGGGCTTATAATTGTATTCCCAACGCGCCAGTGGCGGCATCGACATTAATATAGACTCTGTGCGCCCACCGCTTTGTAAGCCAAATAGAGTACCTCTATCCCACACAAGGTTAAATTCTACGTAACGACCGCGGCGATACAATTGAAAGTCGCGCTGCTGTTGCGTGTATTCGTCATTTTTACGACGCTCAATAATAGGCAAGTACGCATCTAAAAAGCCATTACCAACCGATTGCATAAATGCAAAGCTCTGCTCAAACCCTAGCTCGTTTAAGTCATCAAAAAATAAGCCGCCTACACCGCGTGTTTCGTCGCGATGTTTTAGGTAAAAATATTCATCACACCACGTTTTGTATTTTGGATACACTTGTTCACCAAATGGTGCACAAATGTCGTGTGCGACTTGGTGCCAATGCTGTACATCTTCAAAAACGGGGTAAAAAGGCGTTAAGTCAAACCCTCCGCCAAACCACCAAATAGGCTCTTCGCCTTCTTTTTCAGCTATAAAAAAGCGTACATTGGCATGACTTGTAGGAACATGTGGGTTTTTTGGATGAATAACTAATGAAACGCCACATGCATGAAAGCTTCGCCCTGCAAGCTCTGGTCTATGAGCGGTCGCAGAGCCCGGCATAGATGCACCAAACACATGCGAGTAGTTAACGCCGCCTTGCTCTATTACATTACCGTTGGTGGTAACACGCGTACGTCCGCCACCGCCTTCGGCACGTTGCCAGCTATCTTCTACAAATTTTGCACTGCCATCGGCCTGCTCTAAGCCTTGGCAAATGGTGTCTTGCAAAGCCATAAAATACGCTTTTACTTGTTCTAATAATTCGCTTTGCATATTAACCTCTAAATACTTTGCCGGTCATGGCATCTTTAATTGTGCTTGGCTGCGTGTTGCCCCCTAAGGGCTCATCAATGTAACAGCCTACCTTATCTGCAAATTGCTGCTTGGCTTGTTCAATACTTGTTACGGTTGGCTGTCCGGTTAAATTAGCACTAGTGGAGACAAGAGGCTTGCCTAATTGCTGGCATAAGCGCTTAACACTTGGATGATCAGTAACCCGTACTGCAATCGTATCAAACTGCCCTGTTAACCATTTAGGCGTATTTTTAGCTGCAGGCATTACCCAGGTAATAGCACCGGGCCAACTAGAGAAAATATCAGCGCGTTTGTCCATTGGCAGCTTTACATCGTCAACATACTTTAATAACTGGCCGTAGTTATCGGCGATTAAAATAAGGCCCTTTTCAACGGGACGCTGTTTTATTTCTAGCAACTTCTCAACAGCTTGCTGATTATCTGGATCACACCCTAAACCATAGACAGCTTCAGTAGGATATAAAATAACTTCACCTTGCTCTAAGCAAGATATAGCCGTAGGCGATGTAGAAAGGTCTGACAAAATATGCTCCAGAAATTTATATTAATCAGTAGTGGTAAGTTTATGCAGGCAACTTTTTTGTGGGCACTGTAGCACAGTACCATTGGCCATTTTTTTCTCAATAACAAGCGGCCAATCGCACTTAGGACATGGCTTGGCTATGGGTTTGTTATTTAAAGTATATTTACAGCTTGGGTAACAATCGCATGAGTAAAACGTTTTACCAAATTTATTGCTGCGTGCAACTAGCTGCCCTTTTTTGCATTTAGGACACCCAGGTAATTCATCATCGTTATTATTAGGTTCGTCATCGTGGGCGATATAATGACACTCAGGGTACCCTGTACAGCCAATAAACATGCCATAACGGCCGTTTTTAACCACCAGCGGTTTTGTGCACTGTGGGCAGGCTGAATCTTCAAGAACCTTTATTTCGTTGCTGTCGTGATGCGCTAATGGACGAATAAAGTCGCATTTAGGGTAACTAGCACAACCCAAAAACGGACCTGTTTTAGAGTTACGGATCACTAATTCAGAACCACATTGTGGGCAGACTTCGTATTCTTTTTCTAAGGCGTGTTTATCCGCCGAGAAAAGCGAATGGTCGATTTTACTCATGAGGTTCCTAACGGGTTGCTGAATTTTCGCCTAATATACCCAAACCACTTAAAGATACAAGCTGTGCATATATGTTTAAGTGGTTTGGCATACAATTTTAATGTAGAAGTTCGGTGGGTTCGTCAAATATAAGGTCTTCCATTTGCTCGTAAGCCTCTTCTGAGCCAGGTACGTTAAATAACACCATAAGCACCACCCACTTTAAGTCGTCGAGCGAAATATAAGGTTTATCTAATGCGGCAAGGCGGTCCATAACCATTTCACGGGTTACACTGTTAACGACCCTTATTTGCTCTAAAAACATCAAAAAGCCACGGCATTCAACGTTTAACATTTTGCATTCGCTATCGGTAAAAATGCGCATTGCTTGGTGAGGCTTTGTAATTAAATAAGGCGACTCGTCGCTGCGTTGTAAATCGGCCAATTGTTCAAGCCAGTTTAACGCTTTATAAATTTCGGTCTTATTAAAGCCCGCGCGAAGTAATTCATCGGTAAGCTCGTTTTCTTCAATATAAATATCGGCTTCACTGTGAATGTAGTTTTCAAAAAGATACATGAGAATATCAAACATATTACCTTCCTGTGCTTAGCTTTATATACCCGTCTAACACTCGCTCTATTTCGTCGTCTAACTCTAAATCGAGCAACCTTGCCAGCACTTTATCAATTGGCCACTTGGCGCGACGTACAATTTCATCAACACTGGTTACCTCATACCCTATACTATTTAACACCTCACACTGTGACTGTTTGTTTACAGGCTCCTCTTTATTATATAGACCGCTTTGATAAGAAAAGCTCACCTCATCTAAAATATCTGTTACATTTTCGACTAACTTAGCGCCCTGCTTTATTAAAAAGTGACTCGCTTGCGATAATGGGTTTTTAATAGAGCCTGGTACTGCAAACACTTCTTTATTTTGTTCAATAGCGTAACGTACCGTGATCAATGAACCGCTTTTAATTTCGGCCTCTACAATAACCACGCCTAAAGACAGACCAGATATAATACGGTTTCTGCGGGGAAAGTTATGCGCATTAGCAGCGGTACCCGGTAAAAACTCGCTTATTAATAAGCCATGCTCTAATACTTGGTCTGTTAATAATTTATGGCGTTTGGGGTAGTAAATATCAACCCCAGTCCCTAATACACCAATTGTTTTGCCATTATTGGCCAATGCGCCTTTGTGTGCGGCACCATCAATTCCCCGCGCCATGCCCGAGGTAACAGTAATACCGGCTAAAGTAAGCTGATAAGCAAGCTCTGAGGCTATTTCGAGCCCCGTAGGGGTCGCGTTTCTACTACCAACAATGGCCACTTGCGGACTAGATAACAGCGATATATCACCTTTACAAAATAACAGTAAAGGGGCACTGGCTATGTGTTTTAGTTCGTTTGGGTATAGCGCATCAAAAATACACACCACTGTAATATTAAGCTGCTGTATTTGTTGCTCGTAATGGTTTACTTGCTGCCAATTGGTATTGAGTAAGTTGCAGGCTTGGTTTTGGGTAAGGCCAAGCTGTTGTAATTCACTTTGGTTTAAATCAAATAATGATTCGAGGGGGTGAGTATGTGATAAGGCTAACAGTGTTTTAATACCTAAGCCTTTACACATATAAAAGGCAAGCCAGTGGGCTAGCTTGCCAGATGACTGATCCATGCTCTCTCCTAGAGCACCGACTCGCTACAACTTAATGAATTACTACACTATCTCCAACGCGAATTGGGTGCTGATTTTTTGTTATTAATGCATAACTCACTTTGTCATACACTTTAAATACAATTAATTCACCCACTTTTTCGTGTGGCATTGTCCATGTTGTGGTGTCTTCATCTGGCTCGCTGCCAAATAATTCACCTGCATCAGATAAAAGCTTTTCAAATTTGCTCGAATCCTCTGGATAACGCGGTCCTCGAGGGCCATCAATAACGGTGGGTGATTGGCGTTCTAAATCGAGGATATGACCAACTTCAATTTGTTGCTCAGCACCTAAGTTTAGCACCACTACATCCATTGTGCTGAATTCTCTTACTTGGCGCGGAGAGTCAATAACACTGCCTGATACACTTTGCTTAGGACGATGCATATTAAAGTACGCTGGTAACATTTGCCCTTGCATAGCAGGGAGTAAAAAATCGCCTTGTTGTATTTCTTGTTTAACTGACTCAACCCGTAAAGACGATGGTACGCCATTGCGTTCATCGCCCGTTCTAAATGCACGAGCCATACCGACATAAGTAGCGCGAGTAGCTAGCTCTTCACCGGTTTGTGTATCTATGTAAGGTTCGCCTTTGTGATAAATAGCATACGCTTTATGTACTTTTAAATCGCCCTTAACGTATAAAATATGCCCGAGAGTTTGCGTTTTAGTATTTTCGTTTGCCCCTAAAATATACGGCTTATCATCTATGTCATCGCTGTTAATTGCTTGCTCATAACTTAAATAAGGTTTAATTATTTCAAGTGGCAAAGTGGTGATGGCGTTATTACCTTTTGGTGTAATACGCCCTTGCGGCGATAATTTTCTGTACGCTTTATTAATCACCAAACGCGGGTTACCGTCGGCGTCGTACACTAACGCGAGTGCATCGCCTGGGTAAATTAGATGTGGGTTATCTATTTGCGGGTTCATTTGCCACAACTCTGGCCACAGCCATGGTTCTTCTAAATAAATGCCGGAAATATCCCAAAGGGTATCGCCTTTTTTTACAACATATTGTTTTGGAGCATCTTTTTTTATTTGTAAAACATCAGCGACTGCGGGAAAAGCAGTACTTAGTGCAAACATAATTGCAGCCAATTGAGATTTCATTGGGCTTCCTTGTATTGTTTTTTCATTATTATTGACCAAAACCTGTTAAAGGGGAACGCGAATGGCTAAAATAAGAGCATACAATACCCTAAATTAAGCACAAGTGTAAAAAGGTAACTATGGCTAGGTTAGAAGTTTTAAGATTTCCAGATGAGCGTTTACGTACGGTAGCAAAAGAAGTTGTACAGGTTGATGACAACGTTCGCCAAATTGTAAAAGACATGCTAGAGACAATGTACGATGAAAACGGCATTGGGCTAGCTGCTACACAGGTTGATATTCATCAACGTATTGTGGTGATCGACGTATCAGAAGAACGCGACGAACCACTGGTTTTAATTAACCCACAAATTATTAAAAAAGATGGTGCAACAATTAGCGAAGAAGGCTGTTTATCAGTGCCTAACTCTTACGCAAAAGTAGACCGTGCTGAAACCGTAACCGTTGCTGCTCTTAACGAAAATGGTGAAGAATTTGTACTAGATGCAGATGAGCTATTAGCTATTTGTATTCAACACGAACTAGATCACTTACAAGGTAAACTATTTATTGATTACCTATCGCCATTAAAGCGTCAACGTATTCGCAAAAAGCTTGAAAAAGAAGCTAAATTTGCCGCGAAGTAATAAGCACCT
This sequence comes from Pseudoalteromonas sp. 1CM17D, assembly GCF_023161805.1. Lineage (NCBI taxonomy): Bacteria > Pseudomonadati > Pseudomonadota > Gammaproteobacteria > Alteromonadales > Pseudoalteromonadaceae > Pseudoalteromonas > Pseudoalteromonas sp. 1CM17D. The sequence goes on from NZ_JALNTP010000016.1 coordinate 8,262, forward strand.
TAGGAAAACTCAGTGACAAAACCACTACGCATTATATTTGCCGGTACGCCGGACTTTGCCGCTCGTCACCTACAAGCGTTAATTCAAAGCGAACACCAAATTGTTGGAGTTTACAGCCAACCAGACCGCCCTGCTGGGCGTGGTAAAAAGTTAAAAGCCAGTGAAGTAAAAGCGCTTGCGCTTGAACATGAACTACCTGTTTTTCAGCCACAATCATTAAAAAATGAAGACGCACTCACTGAGCTTAAAAGCTTAAATGCCGATATCATGATTGTGGTGGCTTATGGCTTAATTTTACCAAAGGCCATTTTAGAGGCGCCACGCTTAGGGTGCTTAAATGTGCATGGCTCTATTTTACCGCGCTGGCGCGGTGCTGCGCCTATACAGCGCGCAATTTGGGCTGGCGATGAAGATACCGGCGTAACCATAATGCAAATGGATGAAGGGCTTGATACCGGCGACATGCTGCACATTAGCCGCTGCCCTATTGCTGCGGATGAAACCAGTGCCAGTTTATACACTAAACTGGCTGAACTTGGTCCCGGAGCACTTGTTCAAACCATTAATAAGTTAGCCAATGGCGAGCTTATAGCAGAGCCGCAAAACAACGAGCTGGCAAATTACGCTAAAAAGCTTTCAAAAGAGGAAGCAAATATTGATTGGACGATGGATGCCGTACAAATTGAGCGTAATATCCGTGCATTTAATCCATGGCCAGTGTGTTTTACTCAAATGGGTGAGCACAGCGTAAAAATTTACCAAGCCTCAGTCGTTGAGCAAACAGGCCCTGCGGGCGTTGTTTTATCAAGCGATAAAAACGGCATTGTAGTGGCGTGTGGCAAGCAAGCATTAAGTATTACACAGCTGCAACCCCAAGGTAAAAAACCAATGGCAATTAGCGACTTTTTAAACGGTCGCAGTGACTGGGTAACTCCTGGCACCGTATTAGGCGAAAATAATGAGTAATGTTCAAAACGTACGTGCGCTTGCCGCTGAAACTTTATATAACGTGGTTGATAAAGGCGCTTCGCTAAATCAAGAGCTACCATTTGCCAGCCAAGGGCTGCCCCCTAAAGACAAAGCGCTATTACAGCAAATTTGTTACGGCGTGTTGCGCTACCTACCTAGCCTTGAAAACTACTGCCAACATTTAGTAGAACAGCCACTTAAAGGTAAGCGTCGTATTTTTCAGTTTTTGTTGTATGTCGGTATCTATCAGCTGCAGCATATGCGCGTGCCACCGCATGCCGCCATTTCTGAAACCGTTAATGCCCTTGGCCAAATGCGTGCATTAGGCTTAAAAGGCTTAATCAACGCTATTTTGCGTAGCTTTCAGCGCCAACAAAGCGAGCTTGAAGAAAAAGCCAAGCAAATACCAGTGTGTTTATATAACCATCCAAATTGGTTTATTAAACAAGTGCAAGCTGCCTACCCAGACAACTGGGAAGCGCTTCTTGAAGAAAACCAACAACAAGCCCCTATGTGGTTACGTGTCAATCAAGCCCAATACAGCACGCAACAATACAGCGAAATGTTAACGGCTAACGATATAGAGCACACGTTAAACCCTGAGTTTGTTGATGGTATTAAACTAGCTAAGCCGCGTGATGTATTTTCGTTGCCAGAATTTGATGTGGGCGCCTGCTCAGTTCAAGACGCCGCAGCACAATTAGCCGCACGCTTTTTAGCACCTCAAGCTGATGAATACATTTTAGATGCCTGTGCAGCACCTGGCGGTAAAACATGTCATATATTAGAGCTTGCTGATGCAGAAGTATTAGCACTTGATAGTGACGCCACTCGCCTAGAACGTGTTAAACAAAATTTAACCCGTATCGGTTTAGGCGCAGACCTACAATGTGCAGACGCTTCGCAGCCACACACATGGTGGGATGAGCAACAGTTTGACCGCATTTTATTAGATGTCCCTTGTTCGGCAACCGGTGTTATACGCCGCCACCCAGATATAAAATGGCTTCGCCGCGCATCAGACATTGAAGACTTAGCCACACTACAAAGCGATATACTCAATAGCATTTGGCCGCTACTTAAACCAGGCGGCACAATGATATACGCAACCTGTTCGGTACTGCCGCAAGAGAACCAACAGCAAGTCGCTAAATTTTTAGCTAATAATAGTGACGTTGAGCATATACCACTGCACGACAACGACACAGTTACCAACCCTGGTTTACAATTACTACCAGGTGAAAGCGACGGATTTTATTACGCTAAGCTAGTTAAAAAAGCCTAATAGCCGTACACTCAATAGCCATTTATTAAACAGTAAATGGCTATTTTTTTAATTAAACAGTAATTCGGGTAAATAATGAAAATAATCATACTCGGTGCCGGACAAGTCGGTGGTACGCTTGCTGAAAACTTAGTTGGCGAACAAAACGAAATAACCGTTGTTGATATAGACGGCAACCGCTTACGAGAGCTACAAGATAAGTACGACTTACAAGGGGTCACGGGGCACAGTGCACACCCAGATGTGCTCAGACGTGCAGGTGCAGAAGACGCCGACATGATTATTGCGGTAACCAGCTCAGATGAAGTCAATATGGTGGCCTGCCAAGTCGCGTATAGTATTTTTAATACGCCAACTAAAATAGCCCGTATCCGATCAGAGCAATATTTAAAATACCGCGAAAAGCTATTTCATAACGATGACCTCCCGGTTGATCACTATATTGCCCCCGAAGCACTTGTTACCAAATATATTCGCCGTTTAATAGATTACCCAGGCGCGTTGCAAGTGCTGCAATTTGCCGATGGCATGCTCTCTCTTGTGGCTGTAAAAGCTTACTACGGTGGCTTATTAGTGGGTTATGCGCTTTCTGCTTTAAAAGAGCATATTCCGAATGTAGAAACCCGTGTAGCAGCAATTTATCGCCAAGGTAAAGCTATAAAGCCACTGGGCACCACGGTAATAGAAGCGGACGATGAAGTATTTTTCATTGCTGCCACTAAGCATATTCGTGCGGTTATGAACGAGCTACAAAAGCTTGAGCGTTCTTACAAAAAAATTATGATAGCCGGTGGTGGTAACATTGGTGCAGGCCTTGCTCGCTCACTGGAAAAAAACCACAGCGTTAAGTTACTAGAGCGCAGTAAAGAGCGTGCTGAGCAACTCTCTGAAATGCTAGATAACACCGTCGTGTTTTGTGGAGACGCTTCAGACCAAGAACTACTATCTGAAGAGCACATAGAGCAAGTTGATGTGTTTATTGCCGTAACCAACGACGATGAAGCAAATATAATGTCGGCCATGCTTGCAAAGCGCATGGGCGCACAAAAAACCATGGTGCTTATTCAGCGTGGTGCGTATGTAGATTTAGTGCAAGGGGGTGAAATAGATATTGCTATATCACCACAACAAGCAACTATTTCGGCGCTACTTACACACGTACGCCGTGGCGATATTGTTAATGTGTACTCGTTACGTAAAGGCGCGGCAGAGGCCATTGAAGCCGTTGCCCATGGCGATGAAAACACATCAAAAGTAGTTGGCCGTGCGATTGCTGATATCAAGCTACCTGCAGGTACAACGATTGGTGCTATTGTACGTAATGACGACGTACTGATTGCCCACGACGACACCGTTATTATGTCTGGTGATCACGTTATTATGTTTTTAATCGATAAAAAGCATATCAACGTAGTAGAAAAGCTATTCCAAGTTAGCGCTATATTTTTATAGTTAAACACAAAAAAGCCGCTGACTAAGGCGGCTTTAGTGGAGTATGTTTTTTTTAATGCTAGGCAACCCTGCTTAGCAGCTTACTAATTACTGTACTTTTGAAAACTCTTGCTCAGAAATTTCACCATTACCATCAGTATCTAGCTGGTCAAAAATCTTCACTAGCTGTGAATTTACCTGCGCTTCTTGCTTTGAAATTGCACCATCACCATCGGCATCAAACGAGGCAAAGTCGACTGCAGCATACGCCGCTGATGAAGAAGCTAATACAATAACGGCAAGTGCTGTATTTAATGTTTTCATAGTTGTGTCCTAATTAAGAGGAAATCCTTTTCTAAGATCCATGGGTTTAAAAATTAACTAAAAAGTGCTTTTGCCAATGTGCATTACTAAGTTTTAATGCACATTGGATTAGAGAAAATGACTCTTTGCTAAGTGAACATGCGCTGTCCTGCCTCAATTGGCAAAGATCATCACACCCTAGTATTTAGAGAACTCTTGCTTTGAAAGCTCACCATTTCCATCGGTATCAAGCTCAACAAACTCAGCCATTAAATCCGCATCAACCGATGCTTCAGCTTGGCTAATAGCGCCATTGCCATCTACATCTAGCGTGTCAAAATCAGTCCCTGCAAATGCAGCAGAAGAAGAGGCAATAGCCATAAATGCGAGTGCTTTATTTAAATGCTTCATAATTTAATCCTTCAATATAAACAAATTAGTTAAATTCACTACGTGGTGTACGCAATCCTTGTAATCCTTTTTCGTAAGCTCCCTTGCCTACTTAGGTTGTCATTGGCAACTCAGGATTGTTACCACACTTTAAGCTTCTGAAAATTCTTCTTTTGATAGCTCACCATCTTGGTCAGTATCTAATTCTGAGAACATGCTCATCAGTTTTGCATCAATTGATGCCTCTGATTTGCTAATCGTGCCGCTGCCATCTACATCTAACGTATCAAAATCGGTTGCTGCAAATGCCGCTGATGATGAAGCAAGGGCGATAAGTGCTAAAGTTTTATTAATGCTTTTCATAATATAATTCCTTCAAGTATATGTGTGCGATTAAGTGTTTTACTTTAAATCACGTTATTGTTCAGTACAGCCAGACTATTACAACTTGAATGCCAAGTTTTAAAAACTCATTAATTTCAACTGGTTAAAAGAGCACTTGGCTATTTTTGATAAATTTTGGGGGGTTTTGTGTTGCAAACTAGCAACAAAGGGTAAAGCTAAGTTTTTAAATACAATAAAAAACAGCTAGTTACATAAGAGAAAAAAGCTACAATTTTCGGCGTAAATTGTAAGGATGAAGATTTATCGAAAAAAGAGACTAAATTTTAGCCATGAGGGGAGCTAACGTATTAAAATAACTCACTCGTAAAACCAATCTATACTGCTGATTTTTATAGAAAATAAAAATTATTTTTTGAAGTTTAAAAAATATGACTGCCACTCAAGTAAAAAATGGCCATTTGTTGCTATTAAGCGAAAGTGCTTATTCTAATGGCAGCTCAAGCATTGCGGGATCGATAAAATGCTCTTTCATAAATGCCTTCATTTCATCTTCACTGGCTAGAAGTTTAATACCACAATTAACTCCTGCGGCGTGTTCTTTTACACTGCATATTTCGCCAGTAAATGCTTTATTGTTGGTATCAACCGTCACCGTGCATTGCATATCTTTAATATTTTCATCGTTTTGATCGCCGCGTACATCAAACATCACCCCGGTAAGCGAGATGTCTTTAATCACCCCTTCAAGTACTCTATCGTCACTGAGAGTTAATTTTGCAGGTAATAAGGTAGGTATGCGTGTTTGCGCGCGCAGTGCAAATAACTGCACTTGCGTAGGGTAATTAATAAAAATGAGCCTAGCAGGGTGTGAGGCAACCGACATAAGCTGCTGCCTAAATGCTATCACTTGTCCGCCACTGCCTTCTATAACCGCTCTTACCACCACCATTACACCATCACGTAGGTAATCACTTGCAGCAGCTAAACGCTTTGAACTTGGGTAATTTAAAATAATAAATTTATTTTCTAGCAAGCCAATAAACTCTGTTTTTACGCGTTTACTACTGGTAGGCGTAACAATTTCCAAGTCGACCAATCGCCCTGTTGTTAACTGGTGTAATTTATCTAAATTAGAATGTGGCATGCCTGTTCCTAAGCATCATTTTTATATTATTACCCACGCCAAAAGGTCGGCGTAAATAGCACGAGTAAGGTGAATATTTCTAAGCGACCAAATACCATGGCAATGGTTAATAGCCATTTAGCACCATCGCTCACCGCCCCATAATGCGAGGCAACATCACCTAAGCCTGGGCCTAAATTATTTAAACATGCCGCTGTAGCAGAGAACGCGGTAATGTTATCCATGCCGGTTCCCATTAGCGCCAGCATTATAATAATAAATACCAATGCGTACGCTGAGAAAAACCCCCAAACCGCTTCAACTACTTTATCGGGCAAGGCTTTACGACCAAGCTTAATAGAGTATATAGCGCGTGGGTGAACTAAGCGGTTAAGCTCACGTATGCCTTGTAGGTAAAGTAAAAACACGCGTACAACTTTCATACCGCCACCGGTTGAACCTGCACAGCCACCTATAAAGCTCGAAAAAATAAGCAATATAGGTAAAAACAGCGGCCAAGTAGAAAAGTTGTCAGTAGCAAAACCGGCTGTGGTACTCATAGACACCGCCTGAAATAAGGCCTGATCGAGGGTTTCATCGCCATCGGCAAATATTTCGTTAGATGAGAGCACCGTAAAACAAATAACCACCAGCGCTAACTGTATCAGTAAAAAAACTTTAAATTCAGGGTCGCGAATGTATACCTGAATATTACGACTCGCTACTGCCGCGTAATGCAGTGAAAAGTTAACCGCAGCAATAATTAAAAAGAAAACACATATAAAGTTAATGACAGGGCTATCAAAGTGCCCTATTGAGGCATCGTAAGTAGAAAAACCGCCAATCGCCACTGTAGAAAACGCATGGCATATAGCATCAAACCACTCCATACCTGCCGCCCAATACGCCAACATACAGGTTACCGTTAACGACACATAAATGTACCAAAGGTGCTTTGCGGTATCGGCAATGCGGGGGGTCATTTTTGAATCTTTTACTGGGCCAGGGATCTCAGCTCGGTATAACTGCATGCCACCGACCCCAAGCATGGGCAGAATAGCAACAGCAAGTACAATGATACCCATACCGCCAAACCACTGTAATTGCTGGCGATAAAACAAAACAGACTTAGGCAGGTATTCAATTCCGGTAAGTACCGTGGCCCCAGTGGTTGTAAGGCCAGAAAAGGCCTCAAACACCGCATCGGCCATAGACAAATTAGGTTCTTGTAAAAAAATCAGCGGTAATGATGCAAACGCCCCTAGTACCAGCCAAAATAGTACAACAATTAAAAAGCCTTCGCGTGCTTTTAAGTCGCCGTTTTCATGCCTGTTTGGGTAATAAGCTGTTAAACCAATAACCACACTAAATATAAACGCTAATACAAAAGGAACACCACCACCATCTTTATAAAATAAAGACACCACCGCAGGCGGCACCATGGTAATACTAAACAGCGCAACAAGTTGGCCAAGGATTTTTATGATGGTACGAAATTGCATGTAGCTTATCGCTTTTATTATTAGTAAATATAAGTGTGTAAGTTATTGTCTTACTCTTTGATAGTTAACTCAACTGCGCCATGGCTTAAATCAAAAATATCTTTAATGGCCTGTTTTGCTTGGCGGCTATCAATAGTAATAACCCATTCAATATTAGCAGTAAATTGTTTTTCTATATTAAGTACTTGATAATTGGTTTTTAACAATTGCTCTATTGCGCCCTGCATGCTGTATTCACTCTGGCCTACAATCTCGATACTCGGTACTTTAGTCACCGTTTTTAGCTGCGAAAGTGCATTATTAAGCGACCCACCATAGGCACGCACTAACCCACCGGTGCCCAGCTTTATACCGCCAAAATAACGGGTGACAACCGCAGTAATTTCGCCAAGTCCAGAACCCACCAGCACATTAAGCATCGGCTTTCCTGCGGTACCATTTGGCTCGCCATCATCAGAAAAACCATAAACATGGCTTCCGCCTGGGTTACCCGCTACGTGCGCCCAACAATTATGACGAGCATCTGGGTACTTTTCTTCAATGCTTTTAATAAATGCTTTAGCAGCCTGTAGGTCTGGCGTATGCGCGATATGAACTATAAAGGTGCTTTTTTTAATTTCTTCTTGATGAAACACATCATCGGCGGGGTATTTATATTCAGACATAATTAAAGCTCAATTAAAAATGGGGCCAAAAGGCCCCTTTGCATTCGCGTATTTTAGCGCGTATTGGCGAGCTCGTCTTTATTAGCTTAGTCGAGCGCTAAATCACGAGTCATATTTTCTAGGCTGTCTTCGTGAACAATAATATTGTCTTCAATACGAATACCGCCGTATGGTTTTAACGACTCAATTTTTTCCCAGTTAATAAACTGCTTACTGTCGGTTTGCGCTAAATCACCTAATAATGAGTCTATAAAGTAAAGCCCTGGCTCAATAGTAAACACTTGGTTTTTCTCTATTTTACGAGTACAACGCAAGAATGGGTGCCCTTCTGGCGATGGCTGGTGGGTGCCTTTATCATCACGCATAAAGCCGCCCATATCGTGCACTTGTAGGCCAAGGTGATGGCCCAAGCCATGAGGGAAAAATGTTGAGGTAATTTTACGTTCCACAATTTCTGTTGCAGGTAAGTTTACAATATTGAAGTCGCTAAGAATTTGCGCAATACGGTTATGGCAATCAACGTGTAAATCGCCATATAACATGCCAGGCTTTAATGCGTTGCCTAGCTCAATTTGTATTGCCGTCATAGTTTGTACTAGCTCAGCAAATTCGCCCTGTTTTTTAAAATCGTACGTACGGGTTATATCTGCGGCATACCCATTAAAGTTTGCGCCAGCATCGATTAAAAACGAATTATGAGTAAGCGGTGCTTTTGGCTCAAAATGTGTGTAATGCAAAATAGCGCAGTTTTCGTTAAGCGCTACTATGTTGCCATACGGCATTTCGTTTTCGCTTTGGCGTGTAGCCATAAGGTACGCTTGCTGAATATCAAATTCGCTACCACCATTATAAAACGTATCGCGTGCTGCTTTATGTCCATCTACCGCAATGCGGTTGGCTTGGCGTAAACATTCAAGCTCGTACTGCGTTTTATAAGCGCGGTTATAATGAAAATAGTTAAGTACCGGCTCAGGATTCATAATACTAAAGCCAAGCGCTTGCGCTACCTCTAGGTATTCGCCCATGTAAGCGTATTTAGCTTTATCGTAAGGTAATAGTTTTTCAACTTGATCAGGCTGTAGCAATAATTCTATATCAAAGTACTCAGCCCAAAAATCACGCGGTTCATCTGGTACTTTGTGCCAAAAATCAACTGGGCGGTAAAAAATAAGCTTCGGTTTATCGCTACCATTTACCACAATCCAACAATGTGGATTATCAATAACAGGAAGCCATGCTTTAAAGTGTGGATTAACTTTAAATGGGTAATACATGTCGTCTAAAAACTGGCGCTTAGCTTGGCCTGAGTGAATAACTAGACCCTCGAGCCCTTCACGGTCACAAATTGTACGCGTACGTTGTTGTAATGTGGCAATATGCTCTGCATATAAAACGGCTAATTTATCCATTGTTAATCCATCTGTTAAATTTAACTTGCTTCGAGTCTACCACTTAAACGTAAAGCGCTCAAAAAAGGGGGATATTTAACATGTAAATATCCCCCTAATACTTATACCCATCGTGTTACGTTATTAGCCCTTTATTTAGCACGCTAGAATGGCTAAATATTTTAGGCAATTGGTATTACATAATTTACCCGCCCATTTTCATTTTGAGTAACGGCGCGAGCACGTTTCCTTCTCGGCCCATCCGGGTGTGATAAACCTGGCGATAAGCAAACACATTTTTTACGTAATCTCGCGTTTCTCTATACGGGATCAGCTCAACCCATAGCTCTGCTGGTATGGCTTCGTCAGGTAACCAGCGTTTAATACGATGATACCCTGCGTTGTAAGAAGCCGTAGCAAGTATTTCATTCCCTTTGTTTTTCTTTTTTAAGTACTGCAAGTAACTAGTACCTAAGCGTATATTGGTTTTAGGTTGGTACAAACGCGTACTCGATACCCTTGCTTTGTTAACGTATTCTGCCGTACTAGGGAGCAATTGCATTAAACCACGCGCATTTGCATGCGAACGCGCATCTGGTGCAAACGAGCTTTCGCGCCGTGCAATTGCAATACTCCACGCGGGGTCTATTTTGCTGCGTTTACTGTAGCGCTCAAATATATCTTGAAATGCAAACGGAAAACGCAGTTCAACATAATCCCATGCTTTAATTTTAGCTAACGTGAAAATAACGTTATCGTGCCAATTGTTTTGCGCTGCAACCTTTGAGGCAGCTAGTTTTTCTTCATCAGTAGAGGTGTTCGTTAAGTAATTCCATTCTCTGCGAGCAGAGGTAAAACGCTCGAGTTCGTAAAGTGCTTTTGCACGTTTAAAGCCCGGCGCATTCTTCACCTTCTCTACTAATTTTTGATCAACCTGCAAAGGCTGATTGTTTAAATCAACCGGCAGTCCTAATCGTGCCGCCGCTAAAAAACCATAGTAATCGCGGTTAGCGGCCACTTTAGTCCAAATTTCGTCTGCTTTTTGTTGCTCGCCTCGCTTAGCATAGCTATAAGCAAGCCAATATTGCTGACCTAAACTTAAATCGTCTTTACCTGTAAAAAAAGCCGCTATGCCTTCCCAGTCTTGGGTTTTAAGCATATTACCAAGTTGCCACTGAATTAACTTTCTGTCTTGTCGCGCTTTAGGCACTTTATTAAGCCAAAAGCTGGCCTGTTTATGCCCACTTGAAGCAAGCGATAAAGCAAACGTGTAATATAGATCTGCTTTTTCTTCATCGCTGTAGGTAAACATTTTTTCTAGCTTTTGCCAGGCTCTTAAAGCCAGCGCTTTATCGCGCCAAATTAAACGCTTAACACCATAAATGGCTATTTGCGCTTCTTTTGCCGACTTAGTTTTATAACGATACAAGCCTGCGGCCGCACTAGGGTCGCGGCGTACTTTTAAATATAAATCGGCTAAGTAACGCTCGTTTTTAGGTAACAACGTTTTTAAATAAGGGAGTAAACTTTGCGTACCGCCCTGCGCTGCAAGCGTTATGCGCTTCCATACAAGCTCATTATTTAAATAACCTTTTTTGCGCCAAAGCGAAAATAGCGGGTCGCATTCATTCGGTTGCGACTTACCCACCGTCCATAAATCGGTAACCTGATTAAAAATGGCTTTTTCTGGCGCCCCTAAATCAAGCTGAAAATCTAAAAACGTGCATGTTAGCGCTGCGTTAGACGTTTCTCGGTAGTTTTTTATATAAGCTGCTTTTTTATTGTTTTTTTCAAGATACTCTAACCACGCTTTACGTACCGGCCACTCAAGCGGGGTATGTTCATAAATGGTTAGGTAATCTTCTATTTCGCTTTGGTATTTAAAATTGGGATGGCGTTGCCAATATGTTTTTTCGACATACGGCTTTAGCGGGTGGTCTAACCCGTTTATTACTTCTTTAAAGTCTTGGTAACTTCCATAGCGCACTTTTTTTTCAGCATCTAAAAACGCGTCATTATCGATACTCGCTTGGGCAGAACTAAAAGGAAGAATAAAGGCAGCTGCCACAGCGCTTAATAAAAATTTTTTCATAATATCCTTTAGGTTTAACGACCTGTCAGGGTTAATAATTTCCAGTTTGAGACACTAAAACAATAATGAGAGTGCCTTTAATAAAGTATGAACAACATTTAATTTACGCACTCATAATAATTAATGAGTACCTTTAGCACATTCCAGTACACCTTAGCACCAAACCAGCTATATTTTAACCAACCGTTTGTAACCGAGTTAAATTTTTCGTTGCATTTTAATTTTAAAGCAAGCACACTGGTCGAAATGCAAACTCATCGTACCAGTCTTAGTTCGTCAACTAGGGAGAATAATAATGTTATATAAAAGCGATTCCTTTGAAGTTAGCTTCCTAAAGGAAAACATCGCCGAGTTTAAGTTTTGTGTTGCAGGTTCTGTAAACACACTATCTCAGCAAACTCTTTCAGATTGTGCAGCAGCATTAAAAGAATTAGCGTCTAATTCTGATATCAAAGGCATGATTTTCACCAGTGATAAAGATCACTTTATTATTGGTGCAGATATCTTCGAATTTTTACCAACATTTACTAAACCAGAAGAAGAATTAGTAACGTGGATCAAAAACGCAACCGACGTTTTTGACGCAATCGAAGACTTACCATTCCCAACTCTTAGCGCTATAAATGGCTTGGCACTTGGCGGCGGCTGTGAGTGGGCACTTGCTACCGATTATCGCGTTGCAAGCGAAACCGCTAAAATGGGCTTACCAGAAGTTAAACTAGGTATAATGCCTGGTTTTGGTGGCACAGTGCGCTTACCACGCATTATTGGCGCAGATAACGCCATGCTTTGGATCACCTCAGGCAAAGAAAACCGTGCCACTGATGCCCTAAAAGTAGGTGCGTTTGACGCGGTAGTTAGTGCTGACAAACTTTTAGAGTCAAGCCTAGCAACACTTGAATTAGCAATTGCCGGCAAACTAGATTGGCAAGCAAAGCGCGATGTTAAACTTCAGCCACTTAAATTAAACCGTGTTGAGCAAGGCATGAGCTTTGCGATGGCAGAAGGTATGGTAATGGGTAAAACCAAAGGCCACTATCCTGCTCCGGTTATGGCAGTTCGCACTATTAAAGCAGCGGCCAACTGTACTCGCGATGAAGCAATGGCAATCGAAAATGCTAACTTTGCAAAACTTGCGCGTACTAATGAAGCTGCAGCGCAAACCGGTATTTTCTTAAATGACCAGTTTATTAAAGGTAAAGCACGTAAGCTTGCTAAGCACAGCGATGTTGAGATTAAACAAGCGGCTGTATTAGGCGCTGGTATTATGGGCGGCGGTATTGCATACCAGTCTGCTTATAAAGGTACCCCAATTGTAATGAAAGACATCCAACAGGATGCGCTAGATTTAGGTATGGGTGAAGCATCTAAACTACTGGGTGCAAAAGTTAAACGCGGCCACATGCCAATGGAAAAAATGCTGGCAACGCTTAGCAAAATTAAGCCAACGCTTAACGATGCAGACCTACAAAACGCCAACATTATTGTTGAAGCGGTTGTAGAGAACCCTAAAGTTAAGCAAGCGGTATTAGCTGACCTTGAAAAGAACATGCCTGAAGGCACGGTACTTACATCAAACACATCGACTATTTGTATCGACTTGCTTGCAGAAGCGTTAGATAAACCAGAAAACTTCTGTGGTATGCACTTTTTCAACCCAGTGCCAAAAATGCCATTAGTAGAAATTATCCGTGGTGCAAAAACCTCTGATAAAACAATTAATGCAGTTGTTGATTACGCGCTTAAACTTGGCAAGTCTCCAATTGTTGTAAACGATTGCCCAGGCTTTTTTGTAAACCGTGTTTTATTCCCTTACTTTGCAGGCTTTAGCAAATTAGTTGTTGAAGGCGCTAACTTTGCAAAAGTAGATAAAGTAATGGAAAACGTATTTGGCTGGCCAATGGGCCCAGCTTACCTACTTGATGTTGTAGGTATTGATACGGCTTACCATTGTACTGGCGTAATGGCAGACGGTTTCCCTGAGCGTATGGCACGTGCAGAAAAAGATCCGGTAACTGTTTTTGCTAACGAAAAACGTTTTGGTCAAAAGAACAAAGCAGGTTTTTACAAGTACGAAACAGACCGCCGTGGTCGTCTTAAAAAATCAACCGATGCAACAGCAGTTGAGCTACTAGCGCCAATTACTGATGCACCGAAAGAATTTGATAAACAAGAAATTATCGACCGTTGTATGATCCCAATGATCAACGAAGTACTACTTTGTTTACAAGAAGGCATTGTTGCTTCTCCTCAAGAAGCTGATATGGCCCTTGTATACGGCGTTGGTTTCCCTCCATTTAGAGGCGGCGCGTTCCGTTACTTAGATCAAACAGGTTTAGCTAACTTTGTTGCAGCAGCAGACAAATATGCTCACCTAGGTGCGATTTACCAAGTATCAGAGCAAACTCGCAAATGGGCCGAAGAAGGTCGTGTTTTCTATAAGGTGGAAGGTTAATATCATGAATAATCCAGTAATTGTAGATTGTATCCGCACACCAATGGGTCGCTCAAAAGGCGGCGTATTTAAAAACAAGCGTGCGGAAGATTTAAGTGCTCACCTTATGAAAGGGTTATTAGAGCGCAACCCAGCAGTTGACCCTGCATCAATTGACGATATTTATTGGGGCTGTGTACAGCAAACATTAGAGCAAGGCTTTAACGTTGCACGTAACGCATCACTGCTTGCGGGTATTCCACATTCAGTACCAGCTACAACCGTTAACCGTTTATGTGGCTCGTCAATGCAAGCATTGCATGACGCAGCACGCGCTATTATGACAGGCGCTGGCGACACTTACCTAATTGGTGGTGTTGAGCACATGGGTCACGTTCCTATGACTCACGGTAACGACTTTCACCCAGGCTTAGCAACTTCAATTGCACAAGCATCTGGCTCTATGGGTTTAACTGCAGAATACCTTGCTACTATTCACGGAATTAGCCGCCAGCAGCAAGACGAATTTGCATACCGCTCACATCAACGTGCACATGCTGCAACAGTTGAAGGCCGTTTCCGCCGCGAAATTTTAGCAATGGAAGGCCACGCAGCTGATGGGTCTTTAATTTTAGTTGAAGATGATGAAGTAATTCGCCCTGAAACAACGGTTGAAGGTTTATCTCAGCTTCGCCCAGTATTTAACCCGGCTTCTGGCTCGGTTACTGCGGGTACGTCTTCTGCTCTTTCTGATGGCGCATCAGCCATGTTAGTAATGAGCGAAGAAAAAGCAAAAGAGCTTGGCTTACCAATTCGTGCACGCGTTAAAGCAATGGCTGTTGCCGGTTGCGATCCATCAATCATGGGTTACGGCCCAGTACCAGCAAGTAAAAAAGCACTTGCACAAGCAGGTATTACTATTGATGACATTGACGTAGCAGAGCTTAACGAAGCATTTGCAGCACAATCACTGCCTGTACTTAAAGACTTAGGTTTAGCAGACGTGGTTGATGAAAAAGTGAATTTAAACGGCGGCGCAATCGCACTTGGTCACCCACTAGGTTGTTCAGGTTCGCGTATTAGCACCTCGCTTATTCACTTAATGGAAGACAAAAATGCAAAATATGGTTTAGCCACTATGTGTATTGGTTTAGGCCAAGGCATCGCGACTGTATTTGAACGTGTTCAAGACTAAGTATTAACTTAAACATGTAGACCATCTTGGTGATTAAAAAGGCGAACTAGCGCAAGTTAGTTCGCCTTTTTTTATGCCACCAGCTTATTGCCGATATGAATAATGTGATCGGGTGTATTAAATTTAAACCAGATTATTTTTTACTGTATTACGCTTACCCGTTATATGTAAAACAGTTAACCAAACAGATTAATTGCGCTAAACTACCCGACCTAACCAAGCCGCGACTATTTTTACAGGTAACTTTTTATGAGCTTTGATAATCCCGATCACCAATTAGACGCCATGGGCCTACGCTGCCCAGAACCTGTAATGATGTTACGCGCTGCAATTCGTAAGATGAACGACGGTGAAACGTTATTAATTACCGCGGATGACCCATCAACCACTCGCGATATTCCAAGTTTTTGTACATTTATGGATCACACGCTGGTGGCTACAGACGCCGATGAAGCACCGTATAGGTATGTGGTGAAGAAAGGGCTTTAAGATTTGAAAGTTGGTTTAGTAAGTTAGGTTATTTTTGAATATTTAACGCATCGTTAAGAACTTAAACCAGATGTAGGTTGGGTTGAGTTTTACGAAACCCAACTTGTTTTATAACACCGAAATTTTATTCATCATACAAAGTGGTTGAATCATTATTACACTCCCAATCTTGGCTTAGTTTTGAATTTTTAACGTATTGATGAAAGCTTGAAAATGGCCAATCACTCACTTTAATAACATGGTTATGTTTCACCGGGTTGTAGTGAATATAATTAATATGATTATTTAAGTCTTCTTCATCTCTAATTTTATGTTCCCAATAGCGACGCTGCCAAATCCCGCGCTCTCCTTTCGCTATTCGACTTTTATTACAAAACTCTGTTGCTGGCAGCTCTCGAGAAAAGCCTGATTTTATAAGTCGCCAACGCATTGCGTAATTACTATCACCTTTAGGTAATTGCCAAATAGCATGAAGATGATCGGGCATGATAACAATTGCAATCGTCTTTATTGGATGCTTTTTTGCCACCTTTGAATATACACGGCGTAATAACTCTATATTTTCCACAAGCAAAGGCTGAGATCTATCTTCTAAATTTACCGTAAAAAAATAACATGCGCCCGCCTCTAACATACGTTTATAACGCATATTTTTATCCATAAAATAAACAGATAAATAAGAGTATAGATTAGTTTTGTTAATTATAATCAAGACAAGTTTACGTAACTCAACGTATTTGATAACCACCAGCACAGTTTTATTCGCCGCATATGTTGGGTTTCGTTTCACTCTACCCAACCTACTTAAAATCTACTTATCCATTATCGCGCTTTTGATTTACGACTGTGATTAATACTAACTAAGCTCATTAATTTGATTGCAAATTTATAGCAATCAATAAAAATTATTATTGATGTAGGTTGGGTTGAGTTTTACGAAATCCAACGTATTTGATAACCAGCAGTACTGTTTTATTCGCCGCATATGTTGGGTTTCGTTTCACTCTACCCAACCTACTTAAAATCTACTTACCTATTACCGCGCTTTTGGTTTACGACTGTAATTAGACTAACTAAGCTCATTAATTTGATTGTATATTTATAGCAATCAATAAAAATTATTATTGATGTAGGTTGGGTTGAGTTTTACGAAACCCAACGTATTTGATAACCAGCAGTACTGTTTTACTCAAAGCACATGTTGGGTTTCGTTTCACTCTACCCAACCTACTTAAAATCTACTTATCCATTATCGCGCTTTTGGTTTACGACAGTAATTAGACTAACTAAGCTCATTAATTTGATTGTATATTTATAGCAATCAATAAAAATTATTATTGATCTAGGTGGGTTGAGTTTTACGAAACCCAACGTATTTGATAACCACCAGCACAGTTTTATTCGCCGCACATGTTGGGTTTCGTTTCACTCTACCTACAACATCCTTGTCACAAATCTATCCACTCACTCGGGCAGCTAAAAGCTGAAAGCTCTTAACTAACAGCTATTTCTTAGTAATCGTCACTTTCGGCTCATCGTAGTCACTGTAATCAATACTTACTATGTATGTGCCTTTTATTGCAGGTGAGTAACTAAAGTAATTATAAATAGTATTACAGTCTGCAAGCACGGGTTGGCCGAGCGTTAGTTTTTGTCCTGCTGGTTGGGCATCGCTGTAGCCACAGTTGTAGCCTTCGCTAAAATCGGCATCGGCTATTTTAAATTCGTACACTTTACCTGGGGTGCTAAATTTAACTTCTGCTTGGTAAAGCGCGCCGCCTACTGGCACAAACTGGTACTGAGGCTCTGCATCCCAAAGCGTAAAATCGCCTCTTAGGTAAACTGTTTTATCCAGCTCTTGCTGAGGCAGTACGTCGTTAATAGACACTTGGCTAGTACACGCTGTGAGTAAGCCGGCAATGGCAAGCGTTAAAATTCGTTTCATTGGCATCATTAATGGGTTTCCTTCGTTCTGTTAAAACTAAAAAGCCAGCAATACGCTGGCTTTTTATTGGCTTAAGCGGTGTTATTTTTGTAGTACAGATATATCTGCAATATCTAAAAATAAGCGGCTTAACTGGCTTAATAGTGCGAGGCGATTTTGCTTTACAGCTTCATCGTCGGCCATAACCATGACGTTGTCAAAAAAGTTATCAACACTTTGGCGAATACCTGCCAATTGGCTTAATGCCTCTTGGTAGTTTCCATCGGCGTAAAGTGGTGCAAGCTCAGTTGAAAATTTTGCTACTTGTGATGCTAATACTTTTTCAGCGTCATCGCTTAATAGGCTCTCATCAACATCACCTTCGGTGGTAATATTATTTTTAGCTAGTATGTTACCTACACGCTTATTCGCTGCTGCAAGCGCTTCTGCGGCGTCTAACGTACGGAAGTGGCTTACTGCTTTAACACGACGGTCAAAGTCAGTAGGTTTAGTAGGACGACGTGCCAGTACTGCTTGAATAACATCTACTTCAATGCCTTCGTCTTGATACCATGCGCGGAAGCGCCCTAGCATAAAGTCAAATACGTCGGTTGATACATTTAGGTTAGTAAGCTTTTCGCCAAACAGTGTTTGTGCTTTTGCTACTAGGTCTAAAATATCAAGCGGTAGCTCTTTTTCTACCATGATACGCAGTGCACCAATGGCAGCACGACGAAGTGCAAATGGGTCTTTGTCACCTTTTGGTGCTTGGCCTATACCAAAAATACCCACCAGCGTATCAAACTTATCTGCAATTGCTACTGCACAGCTGATTAGATTTGTAGGTAAATTGTCGCCCGCAAAACGCGGCATGTATTGCTCGTTTTGTGCAATAGCTACATCTTCTGCTTCGCCATCAAAGCGTGCATAGTGCATACCCATTACACCTTGCACGTCGGTAAATTCCATTACCATTTCGGTCATTAAGTCTGTTTTACTTAATAGGCCAGCACGTTTTGCAAGGTCTTTGTCGGCGCCTAGTTGCTCTGCAATGTAGCCGGCAAGTTCGCTAATACGTACAGATTTATCTTTAAGCGTACCTAATTGCTTTTGGAATAAAACAGTATCAAGTGACTCTAAGCGACTTTCTAGGGTTTTCTTTTTATCTGTTTCAAAGAAGAACTGCGCATCGGCTAAACGTGGGCGCACTACTTTTTCGTTACCAGATATAACCACACTTGGATCTTTACTTTCGATGTTAGATACAAACAAAAACTTATTTAAAAGTTTGCCGTTTTGATCTAATAGCGGGAAGTATTTTTGATCGTCCTTCATGGTGTAAATTAGCGCTTCGGCAGGTACATCTAAAAATGCTTCTTCAAATGTTGCCGTTAACGTTACTGGCCACTCTACTAGTGAAGTAACTTCTTCTAATAAGTCTTCATCCATTGCAACAACCGCATTCACTGCGCTTGCAGCTTCTTCTATTTGTGCACGGATTTGCGCTTTACGTTGTTCGTAATCAGCAATAACGTAGGCTGATTTTAATACGTCGAACACGTCATCTGCATGGTTAATGGTGATTTTTTCTGGATGATGAAAACGGTGGCCTTGTAACTGATTAGTTACTTGCTTACCTAAAATTTCGCCTTCAATAAGTTCATCACCAAATAAAATAGTTACGGTATGAACTGGGCGAATAAATTGTGTTTTATTCGCGCCCCAACGCATTGGCTTAGGTATTGGCAGCTTTGCTAACGACTTTGTAATGGCATCGCTCATCAGCGTTTTGGTTTCTTGTCCTGCTACTTTAGCAATATGTAAAAGCCAAGCGCCTTTATCGGTCTCAAGAGTTTGTGCTTCACTTACGTCAATACCACAACCACGTGCCCAACCCATTGCTGCTTTAGTTGGGTTACCTTCGCTATCGAACGCTGCTTTAGTTGCAGGGCCACGCTTTTCTACTTCTTTATCTTGCTGCTTTGCTTCAAGCGCTTTTACTTGTAAACCTAAACGACGAGGCGATGCATACCAGCTTACGCCTTCATGCCCAAGCTCTAGTGTTTCAAGCTCTGCAGTTAAGTTTGCGGCAAAGGCTTCTGCTAATTTGCGCAGTGCTTTTGGTGGCAGCTCTTCGGTGCCAATTTCTACTAATAAATTTTGTGCTGACATGCTTACTTATCCTTACACAGCGGGAAACCAAGCGCTTCACGTGCATCGTAATAACTTTGTGCACACGCTTTTGATAACGCTCGAACGCGTAAAATATAACGCTGACGTTCGGTTACTGAGATTGCATGGCGCGCATCGAGTAAGTTAAACGCGTGCGATGCTTTCATTACTTGCTCGTAAGCAGGCAGTGGTAAATTTGCTTCAATTAGCTTTTGGCTCTCAGCTTCACACTTATCAAACTGGGCAAATAAATCATCTACGTTTGCGTGTTCAAAGTTGTAAGTAGATTGTTCTACTTCATTTTGATGGAATACATCGCCGTAAGTTACACGCCCTAATGGACCGTCTGCCCATACTAGGTCGTAAATACTGTCTACGCCTTGAATGTACATTGCTAAACGCTCTAGGCCGTAGGTAATTTCACCGGTTACAGGAGAGCACTCTAAGCCCCCTACTTGCTGAAAGTAAGTAAACTGCGTTACTTCCATACCGTTTAGCCAAATCTCCCAACCTAAGCCCCATGCGCCTAGTGTTGGCGATTCCCAGTTATCTTCTACAAAGCGTACTTCGTGCGTTAGGGTATCAATTCCCATCGCTTCTAGTGAGCCTAGGTAAAGCTCTTGAATGTTATCTGGTGATGGCTTTAAAACTACCTGAAATTGGTAGTAATGTTGTAAGCGATTAGGGTTTTCGCCGTAGCGGCCATCGGTAGGACGGCGACACGGTTGTACGTATGCGCTCGACATTGGCTCAGGGCCAATAGATTTTAAGAATGTTTGCGGGTGAAATGTCCCTGCGCCCACTTCCATATCAAGTGGTTGAATAATGACACAGCCTTGCTGCGCCCAATAATCCTGTAAAGCCAGGATCAAACCTTGAAAGGTTTTAACGTCATATTTTTGCATATTTGGCTTTTTACTATCTGAAAGTAGCGTGAAAATTACCCTCAGTATACCTTGTGCACACGCAGGTTTTAAGCAGTTTGTGCGGTTGTTAAAATAAAAAAGGAGCCATTAGGCTCCTTTTAAGATGTAAGTATAATTTTTTACACGTCTAAGTTAACTACGCGAAGTGCATTGGTTTCTATAAACTCACGACGAGGCTCAACTTGATCGCCCATTAATGTTGCAAACAATTGATCTGCCGCTACAGCATCTTCAATTGTTACTTGTAACATACGACGAGCTGAAGGATCCATTGTGGTTTCCCACAGTTGGCTAGGGTTCATTTCGCCTAATCCTTTATAGCGCTGAATGTAGATCCCGCGCTTAGATTCTGCGATCAACCATTCTAAAGCATCCACAAAGTTATCAACAGGTTTTGTTTTCTCACCACGTTGAACATATGCGCCTTCTTTTAAGATGTTTGCGATCTTCGTGCCAGTAACAGCAATGCGTTGGTAGTCACGTGATGCAATAAAGTCGTAATGTAATACGTGTGCTTTATCCACACCGTGCTGACGAATATTCACAACCGGGAAGTACAAGTTGCGCTCTGCATCATGCTCAGTACCCGCATGGAAAATTGTCGCATCTTCATCACGTTCAACTAAGTCGTCAACTAGCTCTTTCGTCCACTCAATTACCTTAGCTTCGTTAGATAAGTCTTCTACTTTTAACTCGCTTTGGTAAATCAAACGTTCCATTACCGTGTTAGGGTATTTACGTTTTAAGCGCTCAATGACTTTAACTGTGTTTTGGTAATCTTGTACTATTTGCTCAAGCGCTTCACCTTCAATTGCACTTGCATCTTCGCTTGTGTAAAGCGCTGCATTATTTAGTGCAAGTGATGTTAGGTAATCTACTAGTGCAGGATCGTCTTTAATATAACGCTCTTGCTTACCTTTTTTCACTTTATAAAGTGGCGGTTGTGCAATGTAAATATAACCACGCTCAACAATTTCTGGCATTTGGCGATAGAAGAATGTTAGTAGCAATGTACGAATGTGAGAACCATCCACGTCCGCATCGGTCATGATAATGATGCTGTGGTAACGTAATTTTTCTGGGTCATATTCATCACGGCCAATACCACAACCTAGGGCTGTTATTAGCGTCGCTACTTCTTGTGAAGAAAGCATCTTATCAAAGCGTGCTTTCTCTACGTTCAAGATTTTACCTTTAAGTGGTAAAATTGCTTGGTTTTTACGATTACGACCCTGCTTGGCTGAACCGCCAGCTGAGTCACCCTCCACTATGTATAGTTCAGATAATGATGGGTCTTTTTCTTGGCAGTCAGCTAATTTACCAGGTAAACCTGCTAAATCCATAGCGCCTTTACGACGAGTCATTTCACGGGCTTTACGCGCCGCTTCACGTGCTCGTGCTGCATCAATAATTTTACCAACAACAATTTTGGCATCCATTGGGTTTTCTAATAAGAAATCAGAAAACTTTTCAGCCATTGCTTGCTCAACCGCAGATTTAACTTCGCTTGATACTAGCTTGTCTTTAGTTTGTGATGAGAACTTAGGATCAGGTACTTTAACACTTACAACCGCAGTTAAGCCTTCACGCGCATCATCGCCCGTTGCGTTACTGGTTGTTTTAGCTTTTTTGTTAAAGCCTTCTTTTTCCATGTAGTTATTAAGTGTACGTGTTAGCGCAGATCTAAAGCCGGCTAAGTGAGTACCACCATCACGTTGTGGAATGTTATTAGTAAAACAGTAAATGTTTTCTTGAAAGCCATCGTTCCACTGCATTGAAACTTCAACGCTAATACCATCTTCTTCACGCTCGTGAGTAAAATGGAATACACCTTTATGTACAGGTGTTTTATTGCGGTTTAAGTATTCAACAAACGCTTGAATACCGCCATCATATTTAAAGTGGTCGGTTTTATTTTCTTCGCGTTCATCAGATAAGATGATGCTTACACCAGAGTTCAAAAACGATAGCTCGCGTAAACGCTTAGCTAAAATATCATAATGAAAATCAAGGTTTGTAAATGTTTCGCCACTTGGCCAAAAACGCAGTTCAGTACCCGTAGTGTCAGCATCGCCAATAACAGTTAATGGAGCGTTAGGTACGCCCATGCTGTAAGTTTGCTCGTGCAATTTGCCTTCACGACGAATAGTAAGAGTTAGTTTTTCTGATAATGCATTTACTACCGATACACCAACACCGTGTAAGCCACCTGATACTTTATAAGAGTTATCATCAAACTTACCACCGGCATGAAGTACCGTCATGATAACCTCGGCAGCAGACACACCTTCTTCTTCATGGATAGAAGTTGGGATGCCACGACCGTTATCTCTTACAGAGACTGAACCGTCTAAGTGAATCGTTACATAAATATCATCACAATGACCTGCTAAGGCTTCATCGATAGAGTTATCAACGACCTCAAACACCATGTGGTGTAAGCCTGTGCCATCATCGGTGTCCCCTATATACATTCCAGGACGCTTTCTTACTGCGTCTAATCCTTTAAGTACTTTAATACTCGACGAATCATAATTCTCAGACATGGTTAATCCCACTTATCTTGTTATTAGGTTGCCATGTTTCACGTGGAACATTTGTAGTTCTCGTTGCATGGGTTCCACCACAGCAGAAATACTTTCAGACAAAATTGAAGAAATAAAAATTTGAGAACTGCAGTGAGCCAATAATTGTCCCACTTTCTCTTTTGTATCCTCGCCTAACTCTGAAGGTAGATCATCTATTAGCAATATAGATTGCTTATCTGTCTCTGACTCAATTAAACTATTTTGCGTTACTTTTAACGCATAAAGCAATAACTTCAATTGACCGCGTGAAAACGTATTCTCTACGCTGTTGCCAGCGACACTAAAACTAAAATCGGCCTTATGAGGGCCTTTACTTGTAAAACCTTGGCGAGCGTCTCGCTCAAAGTTTTGCTCTAATGCATCACTTAAAGACTCACTGTCTTTCCAACCTGCATTAAAGTTGATTTCTAAATCGCGTATAAGCGTTAATTCTGCACACATTTTATCAAAAAACTGCTGCTTAAACCTACTTATATACGCCATTCTTAATTTATTTATTTGTTCTGCCAGTCTAACAAATTCTTTGTCCCAAAACCTAATTTGGTCAAAATAATTCTTTGGCTTACTTTTTAATAATGCATTGCGTTGTTTAAGCACTTTATTAAACGACTGCCATAAGTAAAAAAACTCATGTTCCACGTGGAACAAACCCAAATCTAAAAACTTACGTCGCTCTTTTGGACCACCAAAAAACAATGAATAGCTTTCGGGTGTAATAATTTGCACAGGCATTAACTGTGCAAGTTCAGAGATTTTTCTACTGGCTTTGCCTTGTATTTTTAAATTGGTTTCACCACTTTGGGTTTTACTAATCCCAATAGGAATAGACAAGTCGTGTAGCGCTTTGCGGCCGTGTATTACAAACTGATCTTGCTGATGTTGAATAATACTTTTATGTTTAGGTGTTCGAAAAGATTTGCCGTGAGAAAGGTAATAAATAGCCTCTAAAAGGCTGGTTTTTCCGCTGCCGTTTTCACCATAAATTATATTAACGCCGTTGACTGGTTCTAGCGTCAGTGCCTCAATATTACGAAAATACTTGAGGCTCAAGTGACTTAAACTCATTTATAATGGGTATCTTATAATCGCATAGGCATAACCACGTACATTGCTTCTTCATCGCCCGCACCTTCAATAAGTGCACTGCTGTTTGAATCTGCTAATGTAAATAGTACATCTTCTGTTTTTAATGTATTTAGTACATCTAATACATACGATACATTAAAACCAATTTCTAGCTCATCACCCTCATACATTACTTCTACTATTTCCTCAGCCTCTTCTTGCTCAGGGTTATTAGCCGTAATTTTAAGTAAGCCATTGGCAAGGTTTAAACGCACACCTCTAAATTTTTCGTTAGATAAAATAGACACACGTTGAAACGCATTACGTAACCATTCACGGTTAGCGGTAATTACTTTATCTCCACCACGAGGTAATACGCGGCGATAATCAGGGAAGCGGCCATCCACTAACTTACTAGTAAAAGTAAATTCCACATCGATAATACGAATATGGTTAGCGCCAAATTGAATAGTAACTAATTCTTCATCGGCAACCATAAGGCGCATAATTTCTTGCACACCTTTGCGCGGTATTATTAATTGGCGCTGCGTATTTAACGATTGGCCTAATTCTTTTTGCGCTATTGCCAAACGGTGGCCATCGGTGGCCACTGTTTTTATGTCGGTATTATCTACTTCAAACGACATGCCATTTAAGTAATAACGAACGTCTTGGTTAGCCATTGAAAAATGCGTGCTTTCAAGTAACTTACGTAACTCTAAACGCGTTAGCTGAAACTCAACCTCGCCATCCCACTGCTCTAAATTAGGAAAGTCTTCCGCGGCAAGTGTAGTAAGTGAAAAGCGGCTTTTACCACTAGTTAAAAGCAGTTGGTGCTCTTGTAAGCTCAATGTAAGCTCAGAACCATCAGGCAGGCTTTTACAAATATCGAGTAATTTTTTAGCAGGCAGCGTTAACTTTGTATCGGCAATATCATCACCAACAAAAACACCTGCAACTAGTTCAATTTCAAGGTCTGTGCCTGTCATTGAAAGTTGCCCGTTTTCTACCACTAACAATACATTAGATAATATAGGTAACGTATGTTTACGTTCAATTGCACCCGATACTTGCACTAATGGCTTTAAAAATTGTTCTCTTGAAATGGTTATTTGCATAATAAAGTCAGCCCTAAGATGACAACGTTCTTATTAAATTTTGATAATCTTCTTTTATTTCGTGGCTTTCATCACGAAGTGATTTAACCTTTCTACACGCATGTAATACCGTGGTGTGGTCACGTCCACCAAATGCGTCACCAATCTCAGGTAAGCTGTGATTAGTTAATTCTTTAGATAATGCCATAGCTACCTGACGCGGCCTCGCGATAGAGCGGCTGCGGCGCTTAGATAACAGATCTGACACACGTATTCTGTAATACTCAGCCACGGTGCGCTGTATGTTGTCTATAGTGACAAGCTTATCTTGTAGTGCCAATAAATCGCGCAGTGCTTCTTTTACAAAGTCGATAGAAATTGGGCGTCCGGTAAAATTAGCATTAGCTATTACACGGTTAAGCGCGCCTTCTAATTCACGTACGTTTGAGCGTAATTTTTTAGCGATAAAAAAAGCGACTTCGTGCGGTAAATTAATTTTACTCTGCTGCGCTTTTTTCATCAAAATGGCAACGCGCGTTTCAAGTTCTGGCGGCTCTATAGCAATTGTTAAACCCCAACCAAATCGTGATTTAAGCCTGTCTTCTACGCCCTCAATTTCTTTTGGGTAGCGGTCAGAGGTTAAAATAATTTGCTGATTACCTTCTAATAATGCATTAAAGGTATGAAAAAATTCTTCTTGTGAGCGCTCTTTATTAGCGAAAAATTGAATATCATCAATCATTAGCGCATCTACACTACGGTAATAACGTTTAAATTCTTCAATGGCGTTATTTTGTAGTGCTTTTACCATGTCTTGCACAAAACGCTCAGAATGCATGTAAACAATTTTAGCATCGGGCTTGTTAGCCATAATGCCATTACCTACTGCATGTAATAAGTGAGTTTTACCTAAGCCTGTGCCACCGTAAATAAATACCGGGTTAAAGGCAGAGCCAGGGTTATCTGCAACTTGTGTTGCAGCCGCTTTTGCTAGCTGGTTAGATTTACCCTCAACAAAGCTGTCAAAGGTATAGTTATCTTTTATATTAGATTTATAGCCTGATTTAGGCGCAGGCTCTACTGCTGCTTTTTGTTCTACAGGTTGCTGTTTAGCAGGTGCCTGTGAACTAGGTGATGCAGGGGCTTCAACACTTGGCGCCGCCGCTTGAGTATTTAGTAGTGGTTTACTACCTACATCAAAACGTAATTCGGGCGCTTCATCACCACAAATTTCTACCAGTAACTCATTAATACGGTTTAAATACTTTTCTCTTACCCAATCAAGAACAAAGCGATTAGGTGCGTAAATCGTTAAGGTATCTTCGGTACTTTCTGCTTGTAGTGGTCTTACCCACATACTGAATTGTTGCGAAGGCAACTCATCTTGCAATACATATAAACAACTTTGCCAAACCGACAGATACACAGTTAAACTCCCAGAGGTATAATTTTTATTCCCGCACATCAATAATGATTAAAAATCATGCATTTATTGCGTTCAATTGGCCAGCTACCCGACCCAAGACCGGGTATTATGAAGGCACTTTATCCACAAGTAAAAGATTGATTTTTATAAAATTGTTGATATCAGTGTATAAATATCTTAACAGACTGATTTATAGCGACTTTTATTTTAAAGCCTGATAACAGATCATAACAAAAACACACTGAGATCGCGAACCAATTTTACGATCTAAATGAGTTTTCCCATGCTTTTATTCACTTTTTAAACACCAGCTGTGGAAAACTTCTTAATTATGATGATCCTAGTTGATCACCCTACTTTATTACGATCCACATTCTTTAAGTCAGTCTCGGCCATTAATTCGCCTTTTTGCGCAAAAGCAGACCATTTTGCTTTAAAATTAATCCATAAATATCAAGCCAGCGTACAAAAAATGTAATAAACACGGTGTTTACAGCGCAATTATGATTGACTTTAAAGTGCTTAATCTATAATATCTCGCGCTCGCAATGGCACCTGTGCCAGGATCGCGACCTGCATAGGATGTTTTAACTTTAACCGATCGGATGAGATTGTTATGAAAAGAACTTTTCAACCTAGCGTTTTAAAACGCAAACGTGCACACGGCTTCCGTGCTCGCATGGCAACTGTAAATGGCCGTAAAGTATTAGCACGTCGCCGCGCTAAAGGCCGCAAAGTTCTTTCTGCTTAATATATAAGTGGAAGACTTTAGCTTTGGCAGGGAGTTACGTCTGTTAACTCCCTCGCATTACTCTCGCATATTTAACGAACCCGCTCGGGCTGCAACTCCCTTATTTACTCTTTTAGCTAAACCTAATGACCAAGATAAACCTAGGTTAGGACTCACTGTTGCTAAAAAACGTGTAAAAAAGGCATGCCAACGTAACCGTATTAAACGACTCGCTCGCGAAAGTTTTCGTTTAAATCAACACACCATCGATAATATCGATATTGTGCTTATGGTAAAAAGTGGTATTGATGAGCAGTCTAACGAAGAAATAACCAAACAACTTACAAAGCTGTGGCGTAAAATAAATGAACGCTGCAAACCTGGTGCACCTAAACCACCACCTTTTAAAAAACGCCCAAACAAATCAGCTAAATCTAATAAACAAACCCGATAGCAATAGAATTGCAGGGTTAATTAGGGTATCTTTAGCTCACCTTTTAATCATGCGTTTAAAATCTCTAATTGAGCCTTTAAATACATGGTATCTATTCACTAAATATACGCAGGGGTATAAACACCATGAGGTTACTTAAACCACTTGTTGCTATTCCAAAGCGTTGTTTGGTGTTATTTATCCGCGGTTATCAAATGTGGATAAGCCCACTACTAGGCCCGCATTGTCGTTTTAATCCAAGCTGCTCTCATTACGCTATTCAAGCAATTAATTTGCATGGATTTGTAAAAGGGAGTTGGTTAGCACTTAAACGCATATTAAAATGCCATCCTTTACATTCAGGCGGAGAAGACCCCGTTCCTGAAAAATTAACCCGTATTAACCACCAACACGAGAAATAAGAGCTGTTATGGAATCGCAACGCACGTTTTTATTAATCGGTTTAATGTTAGTGTCGTTTTTATTATTTCAAGAATGGAATAATGACTACAACACACCTAAAGCCGATCCTAGTGCCACTACACAAACACTAAACACAACGTCACCAGAGTCAGATGATTATATACCGTCATCGTCAGATTCAGGTTTACCTGCTTCGGCTACCGCTGCTAAGCGTTCAGTTATTGACATTACGACTGACGTTTTCAAAGTAAAAATAGACACCAAAGGCGGTGACATTGTTGAAGCAGACTTACTCCAATACGAAGAAGTAAAAGGTGAAGAAACACCATTTATGCTTCTAGGCGAGTTTGATGGCAATCAATACTTCTCACAAAGTGGTTTAATTGGTTTAAATGGCCCAGACGCATCAGCGAATGGTCGCCCTACTTACCAAGCAACGCAAAAAGCCTACACGCTAAGCGGTGATGAGCTACGTGTACCACTTACCTATGTTGATAGTAATGGCGTTAGCTTCACTAAAACATACGTATTTAAAAAAGGTCAATACGATGTAGGCCTAGAGTACACAGTAAATAATGCGACAAGTGCGCCAGTGCAAGTACAGCTATACACGCAAATTAAGCGTACCGTACAAGAAAAAGGCAGCTTAGTAGATCAAAACTATCTAGGTGCAGCTTACGGTACTGATGAAGAGTCGTACGAAAAATACAGCTTTTCAGATATGGCTGACAAAAACCTAAATAAAAACACCCAAGGCGGTTACGTTGCATTTATTCAGCATTACTTTGTAAGTGCATGGGTACCTAAGCAAGACGAAACACACACGCTTTACAGCTTAATTACTAAAAGTAATGCCGCTATTATTGGTACAAAAGCAGCGCCTATAAATGTACAAGCCGGCAGCGAGCAAACTCTTAATGCGACTTACTACATGGGTCCTAAAGAGTCAGATATTCTTGAAGCGATTCACCCAGATTTAGACCTGACTGTAGATTACGGTTGGTTATGGTTTATTTCGCAGCCTTTATTTGTACTTCTTAAATGGTTACACAGCATTTTAGGTAACTGGGGTGTCGCTATTATTGCCATCACTATTATCGTTAAATCGTTAATGTACCCACTGACTAAAGCGCAATACACGTCAATGGCTAAAATGCGTGCCCTTCAGCCTAAAATGGCTGCCCTAAAAGAAAAATATGGTGATGACCGTCAAAAGTTCGGCCAAGCTACTATGGAAATGTACAAAAAAGAAAAAGTTAACCCTATGGGTGGCTGTTTCCCTATTTTGCTACAAATGCCAATTTTCTTAGCGCTATTTTACGTATTCTTAGAATCAACAGAGCTGCGCCATGCAGAGTTCATTCTTTGGCTTACTGACCTTTCTACAAAAGACCCATACTACGTATTACCAATATTATTTGGTGCAAGTATGTTTGTGACGCAAAAACTACAACCAATGACGGTTACCGATCCAATGCAGCAAAAAATGATGACCTTTATGCCGGTTATCTTCTCTGTATTCTTCTTATGGTTCCCATCTGGTTTAGTACTTTACTGGTTAGTGTCTAACCTTATTTCTATTGTCCAGATGCTTATCATCTACCGTGGCATGGAAAAGCAAGGTATAAAAGTAAGAGGCTAGCTTAACGGCTACTCATATAAAGGCGACTTAGGTCGCCTTTTTTATTGCCTATTTTTTACCACAGCTATTCGCTACCAATAAATGCATAGGTTACAATAGCGCCATTAAAGTTACTCTCGTTGGCAAATAAATAGCATGATCAAACAAGACACAATTGCAGCACAAGCGACCGCTCCTGGGCGTGGTGGCGTAGGTATAATTCGGGTTTCTGGCAGCCTTGCTAAAAGCGTGGCCGAAAAAATAATAGGTAAAGTACCTAAGCTTCGCTATGCCGACTACGTTCCTTTTAAAAGTTTAAGCGGCGAGCAACTCGACCAAGGTATTGCTATTTATTTTGCAGGGCCAAATTCATTTACCGGCGAAGACGTACTTGAACTGCAAGGTCACGGCGGCCCTGTTGTACTCGACATGCTATTAAAAGAAATTAGCCAAATAGAAGGCGTTCGCTTAGCTAAGCCTGGTGAGTTTTCTGAGCGCGCTTTTATGAACGACAAGCTTGATTTAACCCAAGCAGAGGCTATTAGCGATTTAATTAATGCAACCTCAGAGCAAGCAGCTAAAAGCGCCCTACAGTCGCTACAAGGTGAGTTTTCTAAACACATTGAAACCCTAGTAGAAAAAGTTATTCATTTACGTATGTATGTAGAGGCAGCCATTGACTTCCCTGATGAGGAAATTGACTTTTTATCCGATGGCAAAGTGTCGGGCGATTTAGATGCCATTATCAGTCAATTACACACAGTAACGAGCCAAGCTAAGCAAGGCAGTATTATGCGCGAAGGTATGCGCGTTGTTATCGCAGGGCGCCCTAATGCGGGTAAATCAAGCCTACTTAATGCCTTAGCAGGACGCGAAGCCGCTATAGTAACCGAAATAGCCGGTACTACTCGCGACGTACTACGTGAGCACATTCATATTGATGGCATGCCACTGCATATTATCGATACCGCAGGCCTACGTGAAAGCCCTGACCGCGTTGAACAAATAGGTATAGAGCGCGCGTGGGATGAAATAAATCAAGCTGATCGCGTGTTGTTTATGCTTGATGGCACCGACACCACCGACACCGACCCACACGCAATTTGGCCTGAGTTTATGGCAAAATTACCGCAAGGTATGGGTGTTACCGTTATCAGAAATAAAGCCGATTTATCGGGCGATGCAGTAGGTATGGATGAAAACCAACAATACCCAGTAATTAGTTTAAGCGCTAAAAATGCGCAAGGTATTGAGCTTGTACGCGATCACTTAAAAGCTTGTATTGGCTTTCAAGGCGCAACAGAAGGTGGATTTATGGCGCGTCGCCGTCATTTAGATGCACTTGAACATGCGGCCTATCACTTAGATACTGGTAAAACGCAGTTAGAAATGCACGTCGCCGGCGAAATATTAGCCGAAGAGCTACGCTTAACGCAGCAGTACTTAAACGAAATAACCGGTGAATTTACCTCAGACGACCTACTAGGCAAAATATTTAGCTCGTTCTGTATTGGTAAATAACTCGCTAAAGCAGCATAAAATAACACTTACTTTAGGGCACATTAGTGCCCTTTTTTATGCCCGGTATAAAAATTAAAAAGCTAAAATGGGTTAAAAATTTAATAAAAACGCGCCTGATTTTAGCGTATTCAACTCACCTCTTTAATCTCTTACAGTATAAAAATACACCACGTTAAGCGCGTAATTGGCGCTCGATATAGCTTAAAAAAGTACCAATATGCCGCTAAAAAGTATCCTTAAGTAGATCGTTTTAACTACGGTTTGTGAATTTATAAGCAAAAGTAACCGGTACTATTAAGGCCAACGCCCTCGTTTTTAATTGATCCACCAGCGTAACTCCTCGCTGAACTTGAAAAACAATAAGACTAATTAAAAAAGGTTATCCACAATCACCTACTTTATGGCTAATAAAACAAAAATAGCGGCATATTTATAAGCTTAAACCATCACGATCTATAAAAAAGCGTGGTTTATTACACTTATTTTCACTTTTTTAGGGCAGATCTGCTTAATCGGATCGTTTTTAAAAGTTATTTTTGATCGCCTTTTTAAGTTATCAACAAGATTACTATCCACATTATGATCAACAACAGCTTAGCTATATAAAAACGTGGGCTGGTGGCCTCACTTATAATAAAAAATCAATGACTTAGCTTTATTTAGATCAACAAAACATACTAGTTAAGCAGAGCTTTCCCCAACCTTATCAACAACTTGATCAGAAGATTACATTTAAATAGTTTTTGTTAATTCATTTATATTCAATAACTTATATAAGCGATTGCAACAAAGAGTAAAAACAACTCAAAAATAGTTATACAAAATTACAAAGGTTTTCTTTACTGCAAGGCTAACTCAGTTATCATAGCGGGCAAATAAGTAAAGTGTGATCAGTTTAAATATGAGTTCTGTAAATATAATCGTTGGTAGTCAAATGGGATCTGCAGAATATGTAGCAGAGCAACTATGTGATGAGTTAAATAACCAAGGTATAAGTGCTGAACTACATGATCAACCTAATTTATCTGATATTGATCAACACAATACAATCTGGCTTATATGCACATCGACCTATGGCGCGGGCGATTACCCCGACAACCTTTTACCATTTATTGAGCAGCTAAATCAGCAAAGTGACTTATCTGCAATTAAATATTCAGTCATTGGCTTAGGCGATACCAGCTACGACACCTATAACCTTGCTGGGCGTAATATAAATAGTTTAATGGCCAGCAAAGGCGCAATATGCATAGCGCCAAGGCTTGAATTAAATATTCTTGATGAGGCATTACCCGAAGATACCGCCCTAGAGTGGTTAGACTCGTGGATAGAGAAAACACAATTAAAGTAATGTGATCGATTAAAATGCATAAACAAAGTTACCCACAATTTACTAATAATTTAATAGCTTTTGTGGATAACCGCTGATCAAACTGCGTTTTTAAGCATGCTTATCCATGGGATAAGATCCAATCGATATTGGGCTGTGTATAAACCCCCTTTTTGATCAGAGCTTATTTGCCTGATGATCCGATCATATTAACACCTTTAGATCTGATCTAATTTTATGTTTTAAATGAATAAATAGAGCTTATCAACAGAAAACCCGATCACTAGTAGTAATAGTATTAAAAGATCTCTTTAAAAGATCCTTTATATTATAAGTGATCAGTGACTTAGATCTTGCCCACTGTTTAATCATTTATCTTCTGCTAATTTCTAGGTAGAATACGCTCCCTTTTGAAGTTTACTGGTTTGATTAAGTAGGATCCCATTAATGATTTTTCACGAAAAGTTTGACGTTATCGTAGTAGGTGGTGGACATGCAGGCACTGAAGCCTCATTGGCTGCTGCACGTATGGGGATGAATACCCTGCTGCTAACTCATAATATGGATACACTTGGTCAAATGTCTTGCAACCCTGCAATTGGTGGCATAGGCAAAGGCCATTTGGTTAAAGAAATTGATGCGCTAGGCGGTGCTATGGCACAAGCTATTGATAAAGGCGGTATTCAATTTCGTACCTTAAATTCTTCAAAGGGACCTGCTGTTCGTGCAACTCGAGCACAAGCAGATCGCGCTTTGTACAAAGCTGCAATTCAAAACACATTACAAAACCAAGAAAACCTAAAAATATTTCAACAATCGTGTGATGATCTTATCGTTGAAAACGACAAAGTTGTTGGCGTAGTAACCCAAATGGGATTACGTTTTAGCGCACCTAGTGTTGTATTAACCGTAGGAACTTTCTTAGGTGGCCAAATACATATTGGTTTAGAGAATTTTAAAGGTGGTCGTGCAGGCGATCCCCCTTCAATTGCACTTGCTGATCGTTTACGTGAGTTACCTTTTAGAGTAGACCGTTTAAAAACAGGTACTCCACCACGTATTGATGCCCGTACAGTTGATTTTAGCAAGATGCAAGAACAACCAGGTGATGCGCCTACACCGGTATTTTCGTTTATTGGTAAACAAAGCGATCACCCACAGCAAATACCGTGTTATATCACCTACACAAACGAAAAAACCCATGAGGTTATTCGTAATAATTTACATCGCTCGCCTATGTACTCTGGCGTAATTGAAGGTATAGGACCACGTTACTGCCCTTCAATAGAAGATAAAATTGTGCGCTTTGCTGATAAAGACAAGCACCAAATATTTGTAGAGCCTGAAGGTTTAACATCGTACGAGCTTTACCCTAACGGTATTTCAACCAGCTTACCTTTTGATGTGCAGTTACAAATTGTGCAATCGATAGATGGTTTTGAAAACGCACATATTTGTCGTCCTGGTTATGCTATTGAATATGATTTCTTTGACCCACGTGATTTAAAACAATCATTAGAAACCAAATTTATAGACGGATTATTTTTTGCAGGCCAAATAAATGGTACTACTGGTTACGAAGAAGCCGGTGCACAAGGTTTAATTGCCGGCATGAACGCCGCTTTACAAGTACAAGGCAAAGATGCATGGACTCCACGTCGTGATGAAGCGTATGTGGGCGTACTAATAGACGACTTAGCGACGCTTGGTACAAAAGAACCGTACCGTATGTTTACTAGCCGTGCGGAATACCGTTTATTATTGCGTGAAGATAACGCTGATATTCGCTTAACAGAAAAAGGCCGTGAACTTGGTTTAGTTAACGATGAGCGCTGGCAGGCATTTAACGAAAAAATGGAAGTGATCGAAAAAGAGAAACAGCGTATTAAAGAAACCTGGATCCATAAAGATCATGCTGTGGTTGATCAAGTAAACGCTTTATTAAAAACACCGCTTACTCGTGAAGCAAGTTTAGAGGATCTACTTCGTCGTCCAGAAATTCGTTACGACGACTTAATGGCTATTGATGGGCTTGGATCTGAGTTTACAAACCAAGCTGCACTTGAACAAGTTGAGATCCATACTAAATACGCAGGCTACATTGCGCGCCAGCAAGATGAGATCAATAAACAGCTTCGTCATGAAGAAACCATTTTGCCTAAAGAGTTCGATTACTCAACGGTATCGGGTTTATCAAACGAGGTAGTTGCTAAGCTAACGGATGCGCGTCCAGACACTATTGGCCAAGCTTCTCGTATTTCTGGTATCACCCCAGCGGCGATTTCGCTATTATTAGTGTATCTGAAGAAGCAAGGCTTATTACGCAAAACTGCGTAATGGTAAAGGTAAACTGTGTTACAGCAACAATTAACAACATTGTTAGCGCAAACTGATATTGCGCTAACTGAAAAACAACAACAGCAATTAGTTAAATACGTTGAGTTACTAAACAAATGGAACAAAGCGTATAATTTAACGTCTGTACGCTTACCAGAAGAAATGATGATTAAGCACATTATGGATAGCTTAGTTGTTGCACCTCATTTACCCGGTCATCATTATATTGATGTAGGCACAGGTCCTGGCTTACCAGGTATTGTATTAGCTATTGCACTACCTGATACGCAATTTGTATTGCTTGATAGCTTAGGCAAACGTGTTCGCTTTTTAATGCAAGTTAAACACGAGCTCGGGCTAAATAATGTCACCCCTGTGCAGTCAAGAGTTGAAGAATATCAACCAAGTGTTAAATTAGATGGCGTACTAAGTCGTGCGTTTGCTTCACTGCAAGATATGGTTGATTGGTGTTCACACTTAATTGATCACTCAGGCAAATTTATAGCGCTTAAAGGTGTGTTTCCTAGTGAAGAGCTAGAGTCGCTTCCTGAGGGGGTAAAATTTGAAGATAAAATCTCGCTAGTAGTGCCTGAGCTTGATGCACAACGACATTTAATTATTCTTTCTAAAGACTAGGGATCAGAGACATAGTGGCAAAAGTCATCGCATTAGCAAATCAAAAAGGCGGCGTTGGTAAAACAACAACGGCTGTTAATCTCGCTGCATCTATGGCTGCAACGAAGCGTAAAGTGCTGTTAATAGATCTCGACCCCCAAGGCAACGCTACGATGGGTAGCGGTGTAGACAAATATGGCGATGTCGCCACCATTTACGATTTACTCATTGAAGAAAAACCAATGGATGAGGTGATAATCACTGAAACCTCGGGTGAGTATCATATGATAGCGGCCAACGGCGATGTAACCGCAGCCGAAGTAAAGTTAATGGAATTGTTTGCACGCGAAGTACGCCTTCGTAATGCGCTTGAAAAAATACAAGATAAATACGAATTTATTTTTATCGACTGCCCGCCTTCACTAAATATGTTAACAGTAAACGCCATGGCTGCTGCTGATTCTATTTTAGTACCTATGCAATGTGAATATTATGCGCTTGAAGGGTTAACCGCATTAATGGACACTATTACGCAACTTGCAAAGTTAGTTAACCCTAACTTACAAATTGAAGGCATTCTTCGTACTATGTACGATCCGCGCAATCGATTAGCAAATGATGTATCAGAACAATTAAAACAACATTTTGGCGATAAAGTATACCGCACCGTGATCCCACGTAATGTGCGTCTCGCCGAGGCACCTAGTTTTGGTGCACCAGCAATGTACTACGACCGCGCATCAAGTGGCGCAAAAGCCTACTTAGCACTTGCGGGCGAAATGCTACGCAGAAAAGAAAAAACAGCGCCGGTAGTCGCCTAACTTTAAGGTAAAAAAATAACATGTCTGCTAAAAAACGAGGTTTAGGCCGAGGACTCGATGCCCTTTTAAGTTCATCAAAACCAGCGCCGAGCTCAAGCAAGGAACAAGACACAGTAAATGTGACTGAAGCTGTACAAACTGCAGCACAGCCCGTTGCGAATGAATTGCAAAAGCTGCCTATTGAGTTTTTACACTCAGGAAAATACCAGCCTCGTAAAGATATGTCTGAAGAAGCGCTTGAGGAGTTAGCAAGCTCTATCCGCTCTCAAGGCATTATTCAGCCAATTGTGGTGCGCCCAGTTGCAGAAAATAGCTTTGAAATAATAGCCGGTGAGCGCCGTTGGCGTGCTGCACAAATAGCAAAGCTTGAAAGTGTACCTTGTATTGTAAAAGATGTGCCAGATGAAGCCGCCGTTGCTATTGCGCTGATAGAAAATATTCAGCGTGAAGATTTAAACGCAATGGAAGAAGCTATCGCTTTAAACAGATTATTGAATGAATTTGAATTAACGCACCAGCAAGTTGCCGATGCGGTGGGTAAGTCGCGCACTACCGTGACCAATTTACTACGATTAAACAATTTAAATAGTGATGTTAAAATTCTGTTAGAGCATGGCGACATAGAAATGGGCCACGCACGCTGTTTATTAGCTCTTGAAGGTGAAGCACAATCTGACGCTGCAAGATTAGCCGTAGCTAAAGCGCTAACTGTGCGCGAAACCGAAAAGTTAGTACGCTCAATTTTAGAGCCGGTTGCTGCTAAAGAAGCACCTGAAAAAGACCCAGATGTTAAGCGCTTAGAGCAAAAATTAGCCGACAACTTAGGGGCTAAAGTAGAAATAAATTATAACGCGAAAGGCAAAGGTAAGTTGGTTATTTCTTACACCAATTTAGATGAGCTTGATGGCATTTTAAATCGTATAAATCACAGCAATACCGACCATTAAAATTTTACATGTCCGATAAGAGACATTTGTAGCTATTTTGTGTTACAAAGCGTCTACTCAAGTTGCAAAACTGGTAGGATTAAGTATAATTTCGCCAGTTTTCACACCCTAACAATTAGAACGCCATAAAGGTTAACTAAACGTGACTAATAAGTTAGCAAGACCTTATAGGCTTGCCGCATTTAAATTAATTTGTCTTCAGGGTATCGTAGCACTTGTAGCTGCAGTAATTATTTTTGTTGGTTGGGGAGTAAACGCCAGCGTATCAGCACTTGCCGGTAGCAGCGTAGCAATACTTCCCCACCTAGTATTTGCGCTTTATGCATTCAGATATATGGGTGCAAGCAAAGCAAATCAAGCGTATACCTCGTTAAAACGCGGTAACGGATTAAAATTTATGCTAACAATCGTATTGTTTGCACTGATACTCAAGTCAACCACGGTCGTTTTAGTGCCGTTTTTTTGTGTTTACGTATTTGTGCTCTTTACCGGATTGTTTGCACCCGTTTTTTTTAAACATTAACTTTTGGGATATAACATGGCTGCAGAAGAAGTTACTATATCAAGCCATATCCAGCATCACTTAACAAACGCTAAGATGTGTATGACCGACTCAGGTCTTGCCTTCAACAAAGCGTGTGCAGACAGTGGTTTCTGGACATGGAATATAGATACCCTCGCATGGTCAATCGGACTTGGTCTATTATTTTTATGGACCTTCCGAAGCGCCGCAAAGAAAGCACACACCGGAGTACCGGGTAAATTTCAATGTTTTATTGAAATGATTGTTGAGTTCGTTGGTGACAACGTACGTGACACTTACCACGGTAAAAGCAAATTAATTGCTCCATTAGCCTTAACAATTTTTGTTTGGGTGTTCTTAATGAACTTAATGGATTTAATCCCAGTTGATTTCTTACCTGCACTTGCTGGTTTTGTTGGTGAACAAGCCTTTGGCATGGACTCACACGACGTTTACATGAAAATTGTACCTACCACAGACATAAACTTAACTGCTGCATTAGCATTGGGTGTGTTTATTCTGATGATTGGTTACTCTATTAAAATTAAAGGGGTTGGTGGCTTCATTAAAGAGCTTACACTTCACCCGTTTAGCTCTAATAGCAAAGTGGCTATGATTTTCTTAATTCCTTGTAATTTATTACTAGAAACAATCGCTCTAGTGTCTAAGCCTTTCTCGTTAGCACTGCGTTTATTCGGTAACTTATACGCTGGTGAATTGATATTCATACTTATCGGCGCAGTTGGTTTAATGCAACTTCCGTTGCACTTTGTTTGGGCTGTATTCCATATCTTAGTAATCGTGTTACAAGCATTCGTATTTATGATGCTAACCATTGTTTACCTAAGCATGGCAAGTTCAGACAATCACTAATTTATACACTTTTTATATTTAACTTTAACAATTGAAACTTTGGAGAAAAAAATGGAACTAGTATTAGGTCTTAAGTACATCGCAGTTGCTTTACTTATCGGCTTCGGTGCAATCGGTACTGCTATCGGCTTCGGTAACATGGGTGGTAAATTCCTAGAAGCATGTGCGCGTCAGCCTGAACTTGCACCTTCATTACAAGTTAAGATGTTCATCCTAGCTGGTCTAATCGATGCGGTAGCAATGATCGGTGTTGGTATCGCAATGGTAATCCTGTTCGTACTTTAATTTTATTTTTTGAACAGCTTACTATTTTAAGGAGGAGCGGTCGTGAACATAACAGCCACTCTTATCGGTGAATTAATTGCGTTTACGGTGTTTGTACTATTTTGTATGAAATATGTATGGCCACCACTTAATGATGCAATTGAGTCTCGCCAGAAGAAAATTGAAGATGGTTTAGCTGCCTCTGATAGAGCCGAAAAAGACTTAGAACTTGCGCAACAAAAAGCTGCAGAACAGCTTAAAGATGCAAAAGCTCAAGCGGCTGATATCATTGAACAAGCTAAAAAGCGTGCCGTGCTTATTGTTGACGAAGAAACTGTTCGTGGACAAGAAGAGCGTGAAAAAATTATTGCTCAAGGGCACTCTGAAATTGAATCAGAGCGTAACCGTGTAACAGAAGAGCTACGTAAGCAAGTAGCAACTCTGGCAGTGGTTGGCGCTGAAAGAATTTTAGAGCGTGAAATCAATCAAGCCGCACATAGTGACATCGTTGAAAAACTTGTCGCTGAGCTGTAATTAGGAGGGTATGAGCATGTCTGAATTGACTACTATCGCTCGCCCATACGCTAAAGCGGCTTTTGAACTTGCCGTTGAAAAAGGCACAATTGAAAGCTGGAATGACATGTTGTTTTTTGCAGGCGAAGTTGCCAGCAATGAACAAGCATCAGCCATTCTATCTGGATTGCCTACTGCTACTGCACAAGCTGAGTTATTTATTAACTTATGTGCTGAGCAGCTCAACGAACAAGGTCAGAACCTAGTTAAGGTGATGGCTGAAAATGGACGTTTGATTGCACTGCCTGAGGTTGCTCAGTTATTCGCTGCGTTTAAAGCAGAGTATGACAAAGAAATCGACGTAGATGTGATTTCGGCAACCCCTCTTGCTGCAGCGCAGCAAGAGTCATTGGTAGCGACACTTGAAAAACGTTTCGCACGCAAAGTTAAGCTGAATTGTAGTGAAGACGCTGCAGTTGTTGGCGGCCTTATTATTAAGGCGGGTGACACTGTAATCGACGGCTCAGTACGCGGTAAATTAAACCGCTTAGCCACAACACTACAATCGTAATTGGGAAAAAGAGCATGCAACTTAATTCCACTGAAATTTCAGATCTGATCAAACAACGTATTGAGCAGTTCGAAGTTGTAAGTGAAGCTCGTAACGAAGGTACTATCGTATCTGTTACTGACGGTATCATCCGCATCCACGGTCTAGCTGACTGTATGCAAGGTGAGATGATTGAGCTTCCAGGCAACCGTTATGCTATCGCACTAAACCTTGAGCGTGACTCAATTGGTGCAGTAGTTATGGGTCCTTACGCTGACCTTACTGAAGGCGTAAAAGTATACACAACTGGTCGTATCTTAGAAGTTCCTGTTGGTGCTGGCTTACTTGGTCGTGTTGTAAACACACTAGGTGCTCCTATCGACGGTAAAGGCGCTTTAGATAACGACGGTTTTGAACCTGTAGAAAAAATTGCACCAGGTGTAATCGAGCGTCAATCTGTAGATGAGCCAGTTCAAACTGGTTACAAATCTATTGATGCGATGATTCCAGTTGGTCGTGGTCAGCGTGAGCTTGTTATCGGTGACCGCCAAACAGGTAAAACTGCACTAGCAATCGATGCAATCATCAACCAAAAGAACACAGGCGTTAAGTGTGTGTACGTAGCGGTTGGCCAAAAAGCATCTACTATTGCTAACGTAGTACGTAAATTAGAAGAGCACGGTGCACTTGCAAATACTATCGTAGTTGTAGCATCTGCTTCTGAGTCTGCGGCACTTCAGTACTTAGCACCGTTCTCGGGCTGTACTATGGGTGAATACTTCCGTGACCGTGGTGAAAACGCATTAATCGTATATGATGATTTATCTAAGCAAGCTGTTGCTTACCGTCAAATCTCATTACTACTTAAGCGTCCACCAGGTCGTGAAGCATACCCAGGTGACGTATTCTACCTTCACTCGCGTCTTTTAGAGCGTGCATCGCGTGTAAACGCTGATTACGTTGAAAAGTTCACTAACGGTGAAGTGAAAGGACAAACTGGTTCATTGACGGCATTGCCAATCATTGAAACTCAAGGCGGCGACGTTTCTGCGTTCGTACCGACAAACGTTATCTCTATCACCGATGGTCAGATCTTCTTAGAAACTGACTTATTCAACTCAGGTATCCGTCCGGCAGTAAATGCTGGTATCTCGGTATCGCGTGTTGGTGGTGCTGCACAAACTAAAATCGTTAAGAAACTAGGTGGCGGTATCCGTCTAGCCCTAGCTCAGTACCGTGAATTAGCTGCGTTCTCGCAGTTCGCGTCTGACCTTGATGATGCAACTCGTGCTCAACTTGAGCATGGTGAGCGTGTAACAGAGCTAATGAAGCAGAAACAGTACGCACCAATGTCTGTTGCTGAAATGTCTTTGTCGTTATTTGCAGCTGAGAAAGGTTATCTTAAAGATATCGAAATCTCTAAAATTATGGATTTCGAAGCAGCTTTACTTTCTTATGCAAGTAGCACATACGCAGAGCTTGTGGCTCAAATCAATGAAACTGGTAACTACAACGCCGAGATCGAAGCGCAGCTTAAAGAACTTCTTGAGAAGTTCAAGTCTACGCAAACTTGGTAATTTAGTTATTAATGGTGCGCTTTAGTTTACTAAAGCACACCTTGATTCGGAGAGAGAGTCATGGCCAGCGGAAAAGAGATTAAAAGCAAGATCGGGAGTATTAAAAATACTCAAAAGATCACTAGCGCAATGGAAATGGTTGCTGCGTCTAAAATGAAAAAGGCGCAAGAACGAGTGGCTTCAAGCCGTCCATACGCTGACAAATTACGCAAAGTAATTGGTCGTGTTGCTCAAGCAAATCTTGATTTTACTCACCCGTTCTTAGAAGAACGTGAAGTAAAACGAGTTGGTTATATTGTTATCTCTACAGACCGTGGTCTATGTGGCGGCTTAAACTCAAATGAGTTTAAAAAAGTTGCATTAGACATTAAAGCGTGGAAAGAAAAAGGTGTGGACGCTGAGTTTGCAACTTTAGGTAGCAAAGCTGCTAGCTTCTTTCAACGTTTTGGCGGTCAAGTGCTTGCTAAAAAAGCAGGCCTTGGAGATAAGCCTTCAGTACAAGACGTAATTGGTCCTGTAAAAATTATGCTAGATGCATTCTCAGAAGGTAAAATTGACCGTTTATTCCTGGTATATAACAACTTCGTTAATACCATGAAGCAAGAACCAACAATTGACCAGTTACTCCCTTTGCCAAAAGCTGAAGAAGAAGTATCTGCCCACACATGGGACTACTTATACGAGCCAGGCCCAGACGCTATATTAGAGTCTTTGCTTGTACGCTTTGTTGAGTCTCAGGTATACCAAGGTGTGGTTGAGAACGCTGCCTCTGAACAGGCTGCCCGTATGGTTGCAATGAAAGCTGCAACAGATAATGCCGGCGACCTTATGGATGAGTTACAGCTTGTTTATAACAAGGCCCGCCAAGCGGCAATCACACAAGAAATTAGTGAGATTGTTTCTGGTTCAGCCGCAGTTTAATGCTTCAGGCAAAGATTAACGAGAGGAATAGACATGAGTTTAGGTAAGGTCGTCCAAATTATCGGTGCCGTTGTGGATATTGAGTTTTCTCAAGACAACGTGCCAGCCGTATATGACGCGCTAAAAGTAACAGATGGCGATTTAGCTGGTTTGACTTTAGAAGTTCAACAACAGCTAGGTGGCGGTGTTGTTCGTACTATCGCACTAGGTACTACTGACGGTTTACGTCGTGGCGCAGCGGTAGAAAATACAGGTGAAGCGATTCAAGTTCCAGTTGGTAAAGCAACGCTTGGTCGTATCATGAACGTACTTGGTGAGCCAATCGATGAAGCTGGCCCAATCGGCGAAGAAGACCGTATGTCTATTCACCGTGCAGCGCCTTCATACGAAGAGCAATCAAGTTCAGTAGAACTTTTAGAAACTGGTATCAAGGTAATCGACCTTGTATGTCCATTTGCTAAAGGTGGTAAAGTTGGTTTATTCGGTGGTGCCGGTGTAGGTAAAACCGTAAACATGATGGAACTTATCCGTAACATCGCAATCGAGCACAGCGGCTACTCAGTATTCGCAGGTGTTGGTGAGCGTACTCGTGAGGGTAACGATTTCTACCATGAGATGAACGATTCAAACGTACTTGATAAAGTATCGCTTGTATACGGTCAGATGAACGAGCCTCCTGGTAACCGTTTACGCGTAGCGTTAACTGGTCTTACTATGGCTGAGAAGTTCCGTGACGAAGGTCGCGATGTACTTTTCTTCGTAGATAACATCTACCGTTACACGCTTGCTGGTACAGAAGTATCTGCACTTCTTGGTCGTATGCCATCAGCGGTAGGTTACCAGCCTACACTTGCTGAAGAAATGGGTGTACTTCAAGAGCGTATCGCTTCAACGAAGACAGGTTCAATTACATCAATCCAAGCGGTATACGTACCTGCGGATGATTTAACGGATCCATCTCCAGCAACTACCTTTGCTCACTTAGATGCAACAGTAGTACTTTCACGTGATATCGCATCACTTGGTATCTACCCAGCGGTAGACCCACTTGATTCATCTTCACGTCAACTTGACCCATTAGTAATTGGTCAAGAGCACTACGATACAGCACGTGGCGTTCAAACAGTTCTTCAGCGTTACAAAGAACTTAAAGACATCATTGCTATCCTAGGTATGGACGAGCTTTCTGACGAAGATAAGCAACTTGTATCTCGTGCACGTAAAATCCAGCGTTTCCTATCTCAGCCATTCTTCGTGGCAGAGGTATTTACAGGTGCGCCAGGTAAATATGTTTCACTAAAAGACACAATTGCTGGCTTTAAAGGCATTCTAAGCGGTGAATTTGATGACCTTCCAGAGCAAGCGTTCTACATGGTTGGCTCTATCGAAGAAGCTCAAGAAAAAGCTAAAAGCATGTAATTAGGAGGGTAGTATGGCAGCTATGACTGTACATCTTGACGTAGTAAGCGCAGAGCAGAGCTTGTTCTCTGGTCTAGTTGAATCGATTCAAGTATCTGGTAGTGAAGGTGAGCTTGGTGTTAATGCCGGTCACGCCCCACTACTAACTGCCCTTAAACCTGGTATGGTACGTTTAGTTAAGCAACATGGTGAAGAAGAACTGATCTATATTGCTGGCGGTACACTAGAAGTTCAACCGAACATAGTAACCGTACTTGCTGATACAGCTGTTCGTGGTGAAGACCTAGACGAGCAAGCCGCAGAGCAAGCTAAGCGTGACGCAGAAAGCCAAATGGCTAATGCGTCAGCAGCTGAATTTGATTATCAAAAAGCAGCTATGCAACTAGCAGAAGCTATTGCACAACTTCGCGTAATTCAGCAATTACGTAAAAAGTAAGCCTATCCGGTTTTTAAAAGCCCACGTTATGTGGGCTTTTTTGTGCCTGTAATTTGGCTTTGCACTTATATCGGTTAGCAAAGCTAGTTACAATAAGTGTAATTATTATGAATAGTTTGTTTATCATAGATTCAGTCATTATTTTTTATAATACGGCTGAGTATGTATACATGGAGTGACATGCGTAATCTAGTTAAGCTACTTTCATTAACTCCTCACTAAAACAACGGAAAAAGGAAATTGTTTTAATGGCTCTAACAACAGTAATTCTTGCTGCGGGTAAAGGTACTCGTATGCGCTCGACTCTACCAAAA
Organism: Pseudoalteromonas sp. 1CM17D; assembly: GCF_023161805.1. Taxonomy (NCBI): domain Bacteria; kingdom Pseudomonadati; phylum Pseudomonadota; class Gammaproteobacteria; order Alteromonadales; family Pseudoalteromonadaceae; genus Pseudoalteromonas; species Pseudoalteromonas sp. 1CM17D. The sequence goes on from NZ_JALNTP010000016.1 coordinate 53,239, forward strand.
GTACTGCATAAAGTGGCAGGTAAACCTATGGTGCAGCATGTTATAGATAACGCAAAGGCACTTGGTGCAACCACCACTAATTTAGTTTACGGGCATGGCGGCGAACTATTACAACAACTTGCCGATAACGACGTAAACTGGGTACTGCAAGCAGAACAACTTGGTACTGGCCACGCAGTAGCACAAGCAAGCCCTCATATTAATGATGACGACACTGTACTTGTTTTATACGGCGATGTACCCCTTACAAAGCAATCAACACTTGAGCGCTTATTAGCTGCAACCCCTGAAAATGGCTTAGCAGTACTCACAGTAACCTTGGCTAACCCAAATGGCTATGGCCGTATGCTACGAGAAGAGGGCAAGCTTGTAGGTATTATTGAGCAAAAAGATGCAAGCGCTGAGCAGCTACTTATCAGCGAAGTAAACACCGGCATTATGGCGGTTAACGGCAAGCTTTTAAAAACATGGTTAGGCAATCTATCTAACAATAATGCGCAAGGCGAATACTACCTTACAGATATCGTTGCTATGGCGCACAGTGAAGGTGTAGAAATCACCTCAGCACAGCCCGATCATGCAATGGAAGTTGAAGGCGCAAACAACCGCGTACAACTTGCAGGCTTAGAGCGTGCTTATCAAGCATGGCAAGCAGAAGAGCTAATGTTAAATGGCGCCACCCTAGCCGACCCTGCTCGTATTGATGTACGTGGCAATGTTAAAACAGGCGAAGACGTATTAATTGATATAAACGTTATTTTTGAAGGTAATGTAACCCTAGGCAATAACGTACAAATTGGCCCTAACTGCGTACTTAAAAACTGTACCATAGGCGATAACGTTGTAATAAAAGCGAATACCCTAATTGAAGATGCAAGCGTAGCGGCTAAATGTACGCTGGGGCCTTATGCACGCCTGCGCCCTGGTGCGGTAATGGAAGAAGACTCGCACATTGGTAATTTTGTAGAGATGAAAAAAACCCGCTTAGGTAAAGGCTCTAAAGCAAACCACTTAAGTTACTTAGGCGATGCTGAAATTGGTGAAAAAGTGAATATAGGCGCGGGTACTATTACCTGTAACTACGATGGAGTTAATAAAGCAAAAACCATTATTGGTGATAACGCCTTTATTGGTTCAAATTCATCACTTGTTGCTCCTGTAAATATTGGTACAACAGCAACTGTAGGTGCAGGCTCTGTGATCACCAGTACCGTTGAAGATGAGCAGCTTGCAATAGCACGTTCTAAACAGCGTAATTTAACGGGCTGGAAACGCCCAGTTAAAAAATAGCAACGATCATTACTTATTAAATAATTACAGCGAGTTTAACACTCGCTTTTTATTGCTTAAATTTTGACTGTTATTTAAACTTATAGTTAACGGATTAAAAATTACACTCAAGGAAGTCTTATGTCTGCATATGCTCGTCGTGCTGTCGCCGAAAGGCAGCGCCAAAATCAAATCAAAAACATACTATCAGGTAATAATCACACTCTTATCCAAATGAACTCAGCAGAGTTTGTAGACTACATTATTTCTGTAAAGATGAAGCAAGGTAAATCTCGTTCAGAAGTGGTTGATTGGCTTGATGAGTTACTGGAAGAGCACAATTCACTATCAAGTAAATGGAAACGAATTAAAGATTCATTAAAGACTGGAGGTGGACTCTATCCTTTATTTAATGATGTGAAGGCATTAGCCATTATAGCGGCTGCAATGCAGCGCCAAGGTAATGTTTTCGGTAAGTTTAAAATTAAAGTTTATAATGGTTCCCCCGCTATTATAATGACTTCTTACCCTGGTATCAGCGCTCATTTAACGGGTACTCGTTATTTAGCAAGCAACCCCAAACTTTTTACTATCGGTGTCGGTAAATTAGAAGCTGCAAAAGCGATGAGGGGTGGGTTTGTACTCACTCTAGTAATTTCAGTGACATTTCATGCCACAGACTATTTCTTAAACGATCAAAAAACATGGCATGACTTAGTGGCAGGTGTTGCGGTCGACATGGCAGTAGTTGGTGCCGCTATTGCTACAAGCTCAGCTATAATCGCCATGGGTGGGACTTTAATTGCAGGTATCGCTATAGCTCCTTTAATTATCGTTGTATCCGTAGGATTTCTATTTGCTTGGTTTTTTTCAGATACTACAGCATACGTGGATTATGTTATTAAAAGCCTTCGAATCGCTGAAAAAAATATTATAGATAAAAAAATTATAATTAATAATCAAATACAGCAATTAGAGGACTCTTATAAAGAAAGCCCTGTTGATTTTATGAAGAGATTTTTTTCCATACCTATTTTTAATGAGGCTCCTCGCAAGTGAAGTTCTTAATTTGGAAAGAATTAGAGCCCCAATACGAAGAGGCTCACAAGAATGAAATTTTTTCTAAAATTCTATTGTTGTTGATTATTTTAGTAATTATTTACCTGATTGGTATTAATTTTTATTATGAATATAAATTACTTTTTATGAGTAGTGAAGACCCGTTGTATTTTAAAGAAAGCAGTGGCAAAGTTTTGCTAATATCCTTAATTCCATTTTGGTTTTATTTTGCTATGGCAGCAATTCAATTTTTGTTTAAATTTAGTTTTAAGTTATCTATAAAACGAGCCATTCAAAGCGGTATTTACGCTTGTTTATTTTTGGCTATTGGAATTATACCATTTAATACCTATATAGAATCAAGCATAGAAAAGCGTGGCTATAGTTTTTGTAGTTGGTATACAGCACCTTCATTCCGTGCTCCTGATGTATGGTTAAAAAACGATGAGTTATGCTTACAAGATGGCTCTGTCATAATCAGTGATATAGTCGATTGGTTTGAGAAGAAAAATCAGCAAGGTATTGAGCCTTCTGTTAATGAGCTAAAAGAGTTTATAAAAGAAACTCGAAAAAGGCGTAATGAGAATATAAATAGCTTTTAGCTACAAAGATGATTTCATGGGTAATAAGCTACTCCTTAGCTGCAAGCGAGTTTAACACTCGCTTTTTTATTGCCGAAATCTAATGAAAATAAAAGTGCCATAGCTTTGTCATACCTTTGTGTTGTTATTTTGTTCAATACCACACTAAGGAAAATAACAATGTTAAAAAGGTCACTTATAGCACTTTCACTCATATCAATATTAACGGGTTGCTCACTAGATGGAGATGACGGCCAAGACGGCACACAAGGTATCCAAGGGGAGCAAGGCACAGCGGGTCAAAATGGTACTAACGGCACCAATGCAAACTCTGCGTTAAATATAAGTTTAGTAGGCCGCGCTGTACTTAATGCCCAAAGCCCCGAAGGTGCAGCCGAAATAGTCGCATATCAAGCATCTAAAAAGTGGATTTACGCCATTAACAGCTCTGGTGATGAAGCCGTTGTTAATATTATACCCACCGACACCTTTGATACGGCGGCCCTTGTTCAAGATAACGAAGGGATAGTGAGTGCAACTAACCTAACATCAACCATTACCCTTACCTTAAACGACAATACCCCAGGCGATGCAAACAGCATAGCAATAGATGAAAACAACCAAATGCTAGCTGTGGCTATGGCTGCTAAAAATGTGGGCGAAGCGGGTCAAATTGCATTTTACGACATAAGCGGCGATGCACCCGCCTTCATAAAAAATGTACCAGCAGGCTTTTTACCAGACATGGTGACTTTTAACCACGACGGTACAAAAGTAGTTGTAGCCAATGAAGGTGAACCTAATGGCGATTACAGTATCGACCCAGAAGGCTCTGTAAGCATAATTAATATAGTAGAAGGTGTAGTAGCTGATACGGCAACTAATATTGACTTTACTACTTACAATAGTCAGCAAGCTGAACTTGAGTCTGATGGATTTGTGTTTGCTAACCCTACAGGGCGCACTATTAACGGAAATGTAATAAATACGACAGTAGCTATGGATTTAGAGCCTGAGTACGTCAGCATTTCTAAAGATAACAAATATGCCTACGTATCAATTCAAGAAAATAACGGTCTCGCTATTATTAACCTAGAAGATAATAGCGTAGAGCTAAAAGCGCTAGGCTTTAAAGACTGGTCAGATTTACAAATAGATACCTCAGATAAAGACGGCGGTGTTAATTTTAAATCGTACCCAGGGCTTTATGGTATGTATCAGCCAGATACAATTTCAAGCTTTAGCTGGAAAGGCGCAAATTTTATAGTATCGGCAAATGAAGGTGATGCACGCGAGTACTTCTTTGATGTAACAGATGGAGCAGACTGCGCAGCAAAGGGCGGCCTAGATTACGATGAAGATGATGGCTGTCTTGCCTATATAGATGAAAGCCGTGTTGAAGATTTAACGCTTGCAGCTAATTTTGACTACTTAAATAACGACGATGACGATATAGGCCGCTTGAAGGTAAGCACTGTAAAAGGTGATACGAATGACGACGGTCAATACGAATCGCTTTATGCCTATGGTGCACGCTCATTTACTATTTGGGACAGTAATGGGCTGGTGGTATTTGACTCAGGCGATGACATAGGTCGTATTACCGCATCGGTTCATGGTGAAGCCTTTAATAACAATGAAGATGAAAACGAAGGTGACACACGCTCAGATGATAAAGGCGCAGAACCCGAAGCGCTAACAATAGGTACGATAGACGAACGCACTTTTGCCTTTATAGGTCTTGAGCGCATGGGCGGGATTATGGTTTACGATATTACCAACCCTTACGATGTGCAATTTGAAGATTACTTTTATAACCGTGGTGTAATAGAAGGGGCAGATATAACCGGCGACCTTGCACCCGAAGGCATGGTGTTTGTACCTGACGAACAAAGTGCGACAGGCGAGCCACTGCTTATAATCGGTAATGAGATCTCAGGTTCTATAGCTGTATGGCAAATTGCAGCAAATTAAAACCAACAAAGCAGTACAGCGATTACTAAATGTACTGCTTTTTCTAACGCGCAAATATTAGCTGTAAAATAGCGACTTAACATGCGCGTTTTTTAATCTAAAATCAGCCCGTAGGCCTTTATTTGTATGCGTTTCATACTAAATTCATTTATTTGTCAAAAAGCTGAAATAAAACATTGACCCCCGCTCGAATCTCCCTATAATGCGACCCCACTGAGACGGGAAACGCTGAAGCATAGCAAGGCACAACGGCTTAGAGAGTTAAGTGAAACTTCGGTTTTAAATCTTCTAAAAAGAAAGTTTAAAATTAAGTGTTGACTCGAAAAATAAAGGGTGTATTATACGCATCCCTAGCGACAAGGTCGCAACGTTCTTTAACAATATAAAGCAATCATCTGTGTGGGCACTCGTACGGATTGAGTTCTAACAGCCAAGCTTAGTTTACTAAGTGAGGCAAACAAATTTAGAGTCTCAATTGAAACTGAGTGACCAACAGCAATAACTTACTTAGGTTTTACTTAAGA
>NZ_JALNTP010000017.1:0-51238 GCF_023161805.1 Pseudoalteromonas sp. 1CM17D
TATTTTTTTGTCAACACTTAATTTTGTTAAACTTGAAAGTTTTTAAAACTAAGTTTTACTCAACTCACTGAGTAGCTCGTGCCTCGCTATGCGTTGCGCTCTGCCGTCTCAGTGGGGTCGCATTATAGGGAGAAACGTTTTATACGCAAGTGTTTTATTGAATAAAATTGCATTTAATTTATACCCATAAGAACCCCACATTAAAAACACATGTTACCCACAAAAGCCTGTGGATAAGACTGCTTTTTTGCTTTTAAAACTAAACTCTTTTGATTTGTTATGGTAAGTTGCCAGCACTTTTTCAACTCATGTACTTAGGTAGTATTCATGACAGATATAATAAATAGTATAAGTGCCTTACTTTGGGGCCAAGTTCTCGTCTACTTATTAATAGCAGCAGGTGTCTTTTTTACCATTCGGTTAGGCTTTATTCAATTTGTACAATTCCCCCATATGTTTAAAGTTATGTTTGGCTCACGTAAATGTGGTGGAGATGAGATTTCTTCTTTTCAGGCTTTTTGTACTTCTTTAGCGGCGCGTGTTGGAACAGGTAATATGGCCGGTGTTGCCGTGGCACTTTATTTAGGTGGCCCTGGGGCTATATTTTGGATGTGGCTGATTGCTTTAATAGGTATGGCAACTAGCTTTGCAGAAAGTACGTTAGCGCAAGCTTATAAAACTAAAGACGCTGATGGCAACTTTAGAGGTGGCCCTGCTTATTATATGGAGCGTGGTTTAGGCAAACGCTGGATGGGTGTGTTGTTTTCATTATGCTTAATTTTAGCCTTTGGCCTGGTATTTAATGCTGTACAGTCAAACTCTATTGCTGCCGCATTTGAAGTAGCGTTTGATGTACCTAAGTATATAGTAGGCATTGCACTTGTAATTGGCTCAGGCATTATTATTTTTGGTGGATTAAAAACAATATCACGTTTTGCCGAAATGGTTGTTCCATTTATGGCGCTTGCCTATTTGCTAGTTGCTATATATGTATGTGCGATTAACTTTACTGCCCTACCTGATGTTATTGTACTTATAATAAAAAGTGCTTTTGGTTTAGAGCAAGCAGGCGCCGGTGCAATTGGCTATGGTGTAACGCAAGCTATGATCCAAGGTATTAAGCGCGGTTTGTTTTCGAACGAAGCCGGTATGGGTAGCGCAGCCAATGCCGCAGCAACGGCAACACCTTATCCACCGCACCCAGCCTCGCAAGGGTATGTGCAAATGCTAGGTGTATTTATAGATACTATTGTGATCTGTACAGCCACTGCCTCATTAATCTTACTGTCTAATCAACTTGTGCCTGAATCGGGTGTATTAGGAATAGAGTTAACGCAAGCCGCACTACAAGAGCACGTAGGTGACTGGGGTACTTACTTTATTGCCATTGCCATTTTGTTTTTTGCATTTACCTCTATTGTCGCGAATTACTCATATGCCGAAACAAACCTAATGTTTTTAGAGCACAACTCTACTAAAGGAATGTTTATATTTAGATTACTTGTATTAGGTATGGTTATGTTTGGTGCCATTGGTGAACTAGGTATTATTTGGACACTTGCTGACATTTCTATGGGCCTTATGGCTATTGTAAACGTAGTTGCACTGTTTATGCTTTCAGGCGTTGTTGTGTGGTTATCAAAAGATTACAACGCGCAAAACAAGCAAGGTGTATTACCTACGTTTGACAAAGACAAGCACCCTAAGCTTGCCAAAGAGGTTGATCCTAACGCGTGGAAGTAACGCTAAATTAAAAGATTATTAAGCGAGCATTAGCTCGCTTTTTTTTGCCTTTCAAACTATATAAAAATTTATTAATGTATTTCAGAGATATATACCATAATTAAATATCAGTAATAGGCGCTTTTTGATTTACTTACGTACTATAAAATTGAAGTTTGTTATCTATAATATAAAGGAGTCATGATGGATGACCAATTGAACAAATACAGTATTGACACTACCGATTATCAGGTAGGTCAAGATAACGTACAAAAATGGGGGTTTGATGTTCATAACCCAGTGTTTGGAATAAGCGCATTTTTAGTCATACTATTTGTTGCCCTTACCTTATTGCTTGACCCTGAAGTGGTCAGAGAAGCACTTACCTCAACTAAAGATGCCATTATCAATAAATTTGATAGCTACTTCATGTTGATTGCTAATGGTTTCGTATTATTTTGCTTTGCACTTGCGCTCTCCCCTCTTGGTAAAATTCGCTTAGGGGGTGTTGATGCAAAACCTGAACATGGTTATCTCTCATGGCTGGCAATGTTATTTGCCGCAGGAATGGGGATAGGTTTACTATTTTGGGGTGTTGCAGAGCCCGCAGCCTATTATACTGATTGGTATTTAATGCCAATGAACGCAGAGCCAAATACCCCAGAAGCGCACTCTTTAGCCATGGGCGCCACCATGTATCACTGGGGCTTACATGGTTGGGCAATTTATGCCATTGTTGCACTTAGCTTAGCGTTTTTTGCTTACAATAAAGGCCTTCCGTTATCTATACGCTCCGTGTTTTATCCCTTATTTGGCGATCGTGCTTGGGGTTGGCTGGGTCATGTTATTGATATACTTGCTGTACTTTCCACGCTTTTTGGTTTAGCAACGTCTCTTGGTTTAGGGGCACAGCAAGCAACAAGTGGTATTAATTATTTAATGGGCACTGACTACGGCACCGCTTTTCAAATTACAGTTATAGCACTCGTTACCTGTATTGCTATTGTTTCTGTTATTAAAGGCATTGAAGGGGGTGTGAAAGTACTTAGTAACATCAATCTTATATGTGCATTTATTTTACTTGTAGCCATAATATCGCTTACTTTTAGTGACTCAATCACAGCAATATGGTTTACCTTTGGTGCATATGTAGAACATATGGTTCCGCTTAGTAATCCGTTTGGCCGTGAAGATGAAGACTGGATGCATGCCTGGACAGTATTTTATTGGGCATGGTGGATATCGTGGTCGCCGTTTGTAGGAATGTTTATTGCCCGCGTTTCTAGAGGCCGTACCGTGCGAGAATTTTTATTAGTCGTCATTGGCCTACCAACACTGTTAAGCTTAGTGTGGATGGGGGTATTTGGTAATTTAGCGATTTCACAAATTATTGATAAAGTAGGCCCACTTGGGCAAAACGGGTTAACCGATATCTCTGTGACGCTATTTCAGGTTTATGAGCAGCTTCCGCTTAGTGGCCTTATTAGTGTGATCTCAATTGTGCTTGTTTTAGTATTTTTTATCACCTCTTCTGATTCTGGCTCACTTGTAATAGATGGCATAACCGCTGGCGGAAAAATTGATGCGCCGGTACCACAACGTATATTTTGGGCATCGATTGAAGGGGCAATAGCCGCCGTATTACTGTGGGTAGGTGGCTCTCAAGCCTTGCAGGCCTTGCAATCGGGAGTAGTAACCACTGCGTTACCTTTCTCAATTGTGCTTATTTTAATGTGCGTGGCGCTTATTCAAGGTTTAATGAGCGAATACCCTATTTATAAAGCACAAACAAAGTTATAGCATTATGTACTTTAGCAAAGCGGCTTTGTGTCGCTTTGCTTTGCACTTTATTTCCTCCCCTACCTACACTTCAGCTAATACATTAACGAACGTATTTAATTATCAAACTGTTTAGCTTTGGCAATATACACCTCTAAAACACGTTGTTTTAAATAAATAGAGCGCACATATAAGCGCATAACAACCAAGTGCTATTTGTTGCACCTTTAGCTATCAAGTTTATATCATCAGGTAGTCGCGCATGTATGTAAATTGCTTTGATGAACTGAATTGGATTTAGACGGCAGCAGCAAAGGGATATAGGAAAAGTAATTTAGGTTTAATCAACTAACGTTAACGTGTAACAATACGTATGCTTTGCTTTAAGCACGATTGTCTGCCTCAAAATTAGTCACTTGATTAAGCCAATTGCTATTAATTTTTAAGGAATAGGCAAAAACATAAACAAAGTGATTGTTATATAAAAAATGGATGTTTATTTAAAAATAGGGAGTATTTAATTTACTAAAAGGACTTTAGTAAAAGTGGTGCCCGAGGCCGGACTTGAACCGGCACGACTTGTTAGTCGAGGGATTTTAAATCCCTTGTGTCTACCAATTCCACCACTCGGGCATCGAGTTTGCTATTTAAAGCATGTGGAGTAATTAAATGGAGGCGGAACCCGGAGTCGAACCGAGGTGGACGGATTTGCAATCCGCTGCATGGCCACTCTGCCATTCCGCCTTAACGCTTCCAAATAATTTGGAGCGGCACACGAGGCTCGAACTCGTGACCTCGACCTTGGCAAGGTCGCGCTCTACCAACTGAGCTAGTGCCGCGTTAAACTTTTCATTAATATTTTATCTAACTCTCAATTATCTTGGTAGGATAATTAAAAGTGGTGCCCGAGGCCGGACTTGAACCGGCACGACTTGTTAGTCGAGGGATTTTAAATCCCTTGTGTCTACCAATTCCACCACTCGGGCATCGAGTTTGCTATTTAAAGCAAGTGGATAAAACTAATATGGAGCGGCACACGAGGCTCGAACTCGTGACCTCGACCTTGGCAAGGTCGCGCTCTACCAACTGAGCTAGTGCCGCATCATATTAATTCTAAATTTAATTACACAAACTAATTTATGTAACATTGTTTTTATAAATTACACTTGGCTATGTAATTAAACCACAAAGTGGTGCCCGAGGCCGGACTTGAACCGGCACGACTTGTTAGTCGAGGGATTTTAAATCCCTTGTGTCTACCAATTCCACCACTCGGGCATCGAGTTTGCTATTTAAAGCATGTGGAGTGTTGAATGGAGGCGGAACCCGGAGTCGAACCGAGGTGGACGGATTTGCAATCCGCTGCATGGCCACTCTGCCATTCCGCCAAACCGTTGGACAACCTAATGAAAACTTGGAGCGGCACACGAGGCTCGAACTCGTGACCTCGACCTTGGCAAGGTCGCGCTCTACCAACTGAGCTAGTGCCGCATTATTATTTAATTATCTGCGTTATTCAACATCTTGCGATGTTTACGCTGCTAACTAAGTAACTTTGGTTTTCTTTATCTTGGGGGGTATGCCCTCTCAACACGGACGCATTCTACAGAGATTATTAAACGCGTCAACACAAAAAATGCCACTTTTGAACTGTTTGATTATTTTTTATCTAAAACGGTGCGTTATTAGACGTTTACAATCAATTTTTGGTCAATTCACTCCATGCAGCCATTAAATATTGCACCATAGAGCTCAGTGTTAAATAGGTGGCTATATACAGTAAAGCAAAACTTAAATAGATCATCCACGTATCGTATTGCCAAATTAGGCCAATAATCGCCAGCATTTGCGCCGCGGTTTTTATTTTGCCCATATTTGATACTGCAACGTTTCCACGTTTGCCTTGTTCGGCCATCCACTCGCGTAATGCAGATATCACTATTTCACGGCTAATAATAATAAGTGCCGGAATCGTCATATACATAGACTGATAATGATCAGAGAGCGCAACAAGTGCAGCACACACCATAACCTTATCGGCTACAGGGTCTAAAAACGCACCAAAAGGCGTAGATTGCTCTAGCTTTCGTGCTAAATAGCCATCAAGTATATCGGTGATTGATGCAAGCCAAAAAATAAAAGCGGCAGCAAAAAACGCCCAGCTATAAGGCAAGTAAAATATCACCAAAAATATGGGGATAAGAAAAAGTCTAAAGGTTGTGAGTGTGTTTGGAATATTCCACATAACTACTTGGATATGTCTTTTTTTCTATATTCGCATGAAGGGCTAGCCCTTGTCATGCAAATGGTTAAATATCTTCTCAGCCATGTCAGGACTGATCCCAGGAACTTTCTTTAACTGTTCTATATTAGCAGCTTTTACCCCTTGCATGCCCCCTAAATATTTTAATAATGTTTGGCGGCGCTTAGAACCTACTCCGTTGATCTCTTCTAATAATGATTGCGTGCGCTGTTTTTGGCGCTTATTACGGTGCCCTGCAATGGCAAATCGGTGCGACTCATCGCGAATATGCTGGATTAAATGAAGTGCTGGCGCATCCGAATCCATAGGAATCGTTTTTCGCCCGCCATCAATTAATAAGGTTTCAAGGCCTGGCTTTCTGCTTGTGCCTTTTGCTACACCTACTAACAGCGGCATTTTAGCATGTGGCCACGTAGCAAAATACTGCTCTGCACGGCCTAGTTGCCCTTTACCACCGTCAATGAATATAACGTCAGGGATTTTGTCTTCATCTACCACTTTGTTGTAGCGTTTGTTCAGTGCAAACTCCATTGCCGCGTAATCATCACCGCCGGTTATACCCGTTACGTTGTAGCGCCTGTACTCTTTGTTATTTGGCCCTTGCGAATCAAATACTACACAACTGGCTACTGTGTTCTCCCCCATGGTATGGCTGATATCAAAACATTCCATTCTGTTTATATCATCTAAGCCTAGGGTCGCTTTTAATTGTGCATAACGTTTGTTTATAGAGTCTTGCGTACTTTGTTTAACGGTAATGCTGTTTAATGCGTTTTTATTAGCAAGCTGAAGATATTGTGCTCGCTCCCCGCGGGTAACCACTTTAAGCGATACTTTACGCTCACTAATTTGCGTAAGCGCTTCACTCAATGCGCTACTTTCTTCAATCTCGAACGGTAAAATAATCTCTTTTGCTATGCGCCCTGTCGCACCAGGCGCTAAATAATATTGCCCTAAAAACGAAGTGAGTATTTCCTCTTGCCCCGAATCTTTAGGCACTTTTGGAAAATAGGTTTTACTGCCTAGCACTTTATGATCGCGGATCATTAATAAATGAATCCCATTTAATCCATTTAAGTGTGCAAAACCTACCACATCCATTTCAGCAAAATTACCTGAAATAGACTGCTGCTCCTGCATTTTGCGCAGTAGCATAATTTGGTCACGCACTTTAGCTGCGAGCTCAAAGTTAAGGTCTTTACTCGCCGCTTCCATTTTTTTTATTAAATCGGCTATTACTTCGTGCGACTTACCTGTTAAAAACTTACGTACATAATCAACTTGTTCGCCGTACTCTTGCTCTGTCACTTTATTAACACACGGTGCTGAGCAGCGCTTTAGCTGATACTGTAAACACGGGCGACTTCTGGCACGGTAATAGGCATCTTCGCACTGACGTACAGGAAATATTTTTTGCATTAAACGCAAACTTTCCGACACTGCGCCAGCACTTGGGAAAGGCCCAAAGTACTCGCCTTTTACCTTGCGACTGCCTCTATGAAAGGCTAAACGCGGATGTTTATGACTGGTAAGTAATATATAGGGGTATGACTTATCATCACGTAATAAAATGTTATAACGCGGCTGATATTTTTTTATAAGGTTGTTTTCAAGCAGCAGGGCTTCGGTTTCGGTGTTTGTGAGCGTAACTTCAATATCGCAAATATTACTCACTAGCACACGGGTTTTGCTGTCGGTTAGATTAGATCTAAAGTAGCTACTTACCCGTTTTTTTAAGTTTTTAGCTTTACCGACATAAATAACTTGTTGTTCACTATCAAGCATACGGTATACACCCGGTTCACTTGATAGCGTTTTTAAAAATTGGGCGTGATCGAATTCAGACATAAATTAAAAAATTAATGAGATACGTCTATATCAATCATTTTGTGGCGAATAGCCAAATGAGTAAGCTCAACGTCGCCTCCTACGTTTAATTTTTCAAACATACGGTAACGGTAGCTGTTCACTGTTTTTGAGCTTAAATTTAAGCGCTCGGCAATATCTTGAGCTTTTTCACCTTTGGTGATCATTAGCATAATTTGTAGCTCGCGCTCAGATAAGCTTTGAAAAGGGTTTTCATCGGTACGCCCTGTTACTTGCGCAAGGGCTATTTGTTGTGCAATTTCTGGGGCGATATAACGCTGGCCTGCATGAACAGACCGTATAGCACGAACCATTTCATCAGAGCCTGCACCTTTGGTTAAAAAGCCATGCGCGCCAATTTGCATCACTTTTGATGGAAACGGGTCTTCGCAATTAACCGTAAGCACAATAATTTTTACATCTGGGCAATAGCGACAAATCTTTTTAGTGGCCTCTAAGCCACCCATGCCAGGCATGTTCATATCCATTAATACAATATTAGGTGCGTGCTGGCGACAAAACTGTACCGCAGCCTCTCCATCTTTAGCTTCGCCTACCACTTTAAAACCACGTACATCATCTAATATACGTTTTATACCAGTTCGTACCAGCTCATGGTCATCAACTAAAAGCACATTAATCAATGTAATACCCTCATTAACCTAACAATACGCGACAAACAATCTAATTTGCCACATTACCACAGTTAAAGCGAAACAATAACTAATATTATTGCTTCGCTTTAGGTGTACTCATCTTTTAGCATTATTTTACTACTGCTAAAAACCAGTACTTTAGTTTTTTATGGCGCTGCTTTTTCGCTAAAACGGTCTACCCATAGGGCAATAATGCCATCGCCTGTAACATTACACGCAGTACCAAAGCTATCTTGCGCAAGGTAAAGTGCAATCATAAGTGCAACAGCGCCTTCGTTAAAGCCAAGCATACTGGTTAATAAACCGAGCGCCGACATTACTGCTCCACCAGGTGCACCTGGCGCTGCAATCATTACTACCCCTAACATCATAATAAACGGTAGCATCCCCATTAAAGAAGGTACTTCCATGCTTGGCGATAAAAACATAACGGCCATTGCACACGTCACAATCGTAATGGTAGAACCCGATAAATGGATAGTAGCGCACAGTGGCACTGTAAAGTTTGCTACATCTTCTTTTACGTTATTTGCTTTGCTTGATTGCAAAGACACCGGAATGGTTGCCGCGCTCGACATTGTCCCCAGCGCTGTAAAATAAGCAGGAAGCATATTTTTAACGAGCTCCAACGGGTTACGTTTAAGTAATATCCCCGTAGAAACATATAATACGGTTAGCCACAGCCAGTGCATAACAAGTGCAGCAATAAGCACTACACCAAAGGTTTGCAATGTATCGACCACGGTACCTGCTACGGTCATTTCCGCAAATACACCTGCAATGTAAAATGGTAATGCCGGAATAATTACTTTAGATAATAAAGCATCGATTACATCGCGACCCTGATCAGACACTTTTTTAAGTGTTTCTAATTCAAGTTGGCTCATGCCAATACCAAACACAAATGCAGTCACAAGCGCTGTCATTACACCCATCAGCGGTGGAATTTCTAAATCAATAAAACTGCCAATTTCAGTGGCAACTTCGGCTTCAAACGTAATATTGCCACTTAGCAGTGGAATAACCGCACTCACTAATAAAAAGGCAAGCGTACCTGCAATTACTGTAGAGCTATAAGCAAAGCCAACGGTTTTACCTAATAAATGGCCAGACCCTTTAGGCAAGCCCGCAATGCCAGAAGCAATAAAAAATAAAATAATTAATGGAATGGTAAAAGAAATGAGTTGGCCAATAAGTTCTTTAACAGTAAATAAAAGCTCAACACCTGTGAGAGGCACATAAAGCCCGACCAAAATACCGGCCACAATACCGGCAATTAATTTTAAGATTAACTTCATTGTGATTGCTTAGTTGAATATAGATAGAGTGTTTTTAACATGTTTTAGGCGCATTGTGTGATAAAAGTATTCAAGTTATATTCATGTGCGCAAATAACACACAAAAACATCGCAATAATTAGCCTACTCTGAGCATTTTTTAACTACGTGGCGAAATTTACTCTTTAAATTTAAAAATGAGCCCGCATCTTTAATAACTAAAGCAACAATAATAACTAATTTTTATTTCGGCTGGTTATAAGCCCAATAGATATATGTTATAGCCAAACTTTACTTTAGTTTTTTTAAACTCGCAGTAAAGTGTATTTATATAGTTAATAGCAAAGGCTATTAACACATTGATCAGATTGTATCCAAAGGAACATTATGTCTACTATTTTTGAAGATAACTCACTAAGCATTGGTAATACACCACTGGTAAAACTTAATCGCGTAACAGGCGGAAACGTTTACGCTAAAGTAGAATCGCGTAATCCTAGCTTTAGTATTAAATGTCGTATTGGTGCATCAATGATTTGGGAAGCTGAAAAATCAGGTCAGCTTGTTGAAGGTAAAGAACTAATTGAACCTACATCGGGTAATACAGGTATTGCCCTTGCATTTGTTGCAGCAGCACGTGGTTACAAACTAACACTTACCATGCCAAATACAATGAGCCTAGAGCGCCGCAAACTATTAAAAGCATTAGGCGCTAACTTAGTGCTTACAGATGGCGCTAAAGGTATGAATGGCGCAATTGAAAAAGCAAAAGAAATTCAAGCAACAGATCCAGAAAAATACATTTTATTACAACAGTTCGAAAACCCAGCTAACCCTAAAATTCACTTTGAAACAACCGGCCCTGAAATTTTTGAAGCGCTTGATGGTAAAGTAGACTTTTTTGTAGCAGGCGTAGGCACTGGCGGTACTATTACAGGTGTTAGCCGTTACCTTAAAAACGAAAAAGGCCTAGATGTTAAAGCGATTGCAGTTGAGCCAACTAACTCACCTGTTATTAGCCAAACGCTTGCAGGCGAAGAAGTAAAACCAGGTCCACATAAAATTCAAGGTATTGGCGCAGGCTTTATTCCTGGAAACCTTGATTTAAGTGTGATTGATGGTGCAGAGCAAGTATCAAACGAAGATGCTATTGCCATGGCTCATGAGCTAATGAAAAAAGAAGGTATTTTAGTGGGTATTTCATCAGGCGCAGCTGTTGTTGCCGCTAAACGCCTTGCTGAAAAACCAGAAAACGCTGATAAAAATATTGTGGTGATTTTACCAAGTGCCACAGAGCGTTACCTGTCTAGCCCAATGTTTGCTGAAGAATTTAGCGAGCAAGAATTAGTACAGTAAACTTCTCTCCTTGAGATACTCAAAAGGATGCTTATGGCATCCTTTTTTATTATTTATGATTCAATTTTCTATTTATTCCCCAGTGCTGCTTTACATCTTGTTTAATTAACCACACACTTTAAAAAAACTAATTAAAAACATTTAACATGAAAAAAATAACAGCTTATTTAAGTTTTATCGTATGCTTATTTTTAGCCGCCTGTGGCGATAGCGTACAAACGCTGGGCGACTCACCGGGCGATACAGCCACCGCTTACTTTGATGCATTGTATAATCAAAAAGATTTACAAAAAGCCAGCACAATGGCCACCCCTAACCTCAGCCGAATTATGAAATCCTATGGTACTGCTAAACAATTTGCCCGAAACTTAGTAAACCTGCAATACGATGAAGTAGTAATTGAAGTCGATATGACCAACATGAGCGTACGCGAACAATATGGCGATAACGCCAAAATAAACCTCATTTTTACAGGCTACTTTAATGGCGATAAAGTCGATGATATGCGCAGCGTTAAAATGCTTCGTAAAAAAGGGAAATGGTATATCGATAAAATAGTTGCAGACCCTTACGCACGCTAACTTATACACCACAAAAAAGGCCTTACACATGTAAGGCCTTTTTGCGTTTAGCGCTTATCTTAAGCGTTATAATTCACCGGGTTTAAAGTTATCAACGGCAATTGCTTGTTTTCTTAGTTTATTGGTATGGTGCATTGCATCGGCATCTGCTTGCGAAAGGAGTTCATTCTCTAGTGCGTAATTTATTGCGCCTTCTATGTCGAGTGTTGCAGGGACCTTACCACTGCGTTGCCAGTGTTTTAATTCTTTAAACTGTGTTTGCATATCGTGCATAGCTAAAAATGCATTTTCCATCACGCCAGTGCCCGCATTTTCATCTACATAACATAAGTGCGTTAAACGGTTTCTAAACACCCCAGGTTGCGTCATATGCTCGCAAATACTTTGGGCTGTTTCATCACTTGGCTTGTGGTAGTGATTCCCCAGCGGAAACACAATGCGTTTAAGTAAAAAGTTAACCACCGGATTTGAAAAGTTTTTGAAAAAACCATCAAACGCTTGGCCTATCTCATAAAGAGAATTTGCAATAGCGTATTTCACAAAAGGTAAGTCAGCCTGTTGGCGCCCTTCATCTTCAAAGCGTTTTAATACCGTAGAGGCTAAATATAAATGGCTAAGCACATCACCTAAACGCGCCGAAATCATCTCTTTACGCTTTAGCTCGCCACCAAGTACCAACATGGCTACATCTGTAGTAAAGGCAAGCCCTCGGCTCATTCTGCTTAGCTGTTTGTAATACACAGCGGTTGCACCGCACACGGGCGCTTTTGCCAAACAGCTTCGCGTAAGACCATGCACAAAAGCCATGCCGGCGTTACTGGCAGCAAATAAAATGTGCTTCATCAATAAACTATCAAATTGATCAAGTGCTGCATCATCGTCTTCCATTGCGGCAGCTTCCATTTCCTTTAACACAAACGGATGACAACGCGTGGCACCTTGGCCAAAAATCATTAAGTTGCGGGTTAAAATGTTTGCCCCTTCAACGGTAATCGATACCGGGATCCCCATATAACCATGGGCTAAATAGTTATTAGGCCCTACTTGAATACCTTTACCAGAATGAATGTCCATTGCATCGTTCATTACCGTACGCCCCATTTCGGTCATATGGTATTTTGCAATGGCGGTAACAACCGATGGGCTAAGTTTTAAATCTATTGCGCCTGCGGTCATTAAACGCGCAGACTCTAACGTATACGTTAACCCGCCAATACGGGCTAAGGCTTCTTGTACACCTTCAAATTGGCCAATTGATACACCAAACTGTTGGCGTACCACAGAGTAAGCAGAGGTCATTTTAGAGGCTAAATGCCCTGTTGCGGTGCTTAGTGCAGGTAAAGAAATACCGCGTCCAGCACTTAAACACTCAACCAACATGCGCCAGCCTCGCCCTGCGCCCTGCTCACCGCCAATAATCCAATCTAGCGGAATAAAAACATCTTTACCGTAGGTAGTTCCGTTCATGAATGCCATGTTTAATGGATAATGGCGCTCACCCGTTTCTACCCCTTCGTGATCTGTAGGAATTAGCGCACAGGTAATCCCTAGCTCTTTTTCATCGCCTAATATCCCATCTGGGTCATACATTTTAAAGGCAAGGCCAAGTACGGTTGCCACCGGCGCAAGCGTAATATAACGCTTAGACCAATTTAAACGCAGGCCTATAACTTCTTCACCATTATGCTGCCCTTTACACACTACGCCTGAGTCGGGAATACTGCCGGCATCAGAGCCTGCTTCTGGGCCTGTAAGTGCAAAACACGGTACATCTTTACCACTTGCAAGGCTTGGCAACCAACGGTCTTGTTGCTCTTTTGTGCCATAATGCAGTAACAGCTCGCCTGGGCCTAAGCTATTAGGCACCATAACAGTAACCGCCGCAGTTAAGCTTTTTGTGGCAATTTTTGACACTATGGTTGAATTAGCAATGGCAGAAAACTCACGTCCACCAAATTTTTCAGGAATGATCAGCGCAAAAAAGCCCTCTGTTTTTAAGTAATCCCAGACTTCTTTTGGCAGGTCTTTGTCTTTTTGTACAATTTGGTAATCATCTAGCATCGCCAGTAGCGTGTTAACCTGATTATCCATAAAGTCATTTTCTTTATCGCTAAGCTCAGGCCTTGGAAAGTTATGCAGTTTTTGCCAATCTGGATTACCACTAAATAGCTCACCATCCCACCATACATCGCCGGCTTCCATTGCCTCTCGCTCCGTTTGCGAGAGCGGCGGAAGTACCTTTTTAAACATTTTAAACGTAGGACGGCTGATCAGGTTAAGGCGAATATCTTTGACTGCAAAAATAACCACCACCACGACCAGCAATATTATAAATACTGACATGAGCACATTCCTTTTACATTGAATGAAAATAGTAACTTAATTATGACCCATCTTAGTTTAAATACAATCATTGCGCGATGCACCACACGCCTTAACGTATTAATTTTATTGTTTTAAACATCGCTGCTATTATCACTTTCTTAATAACAATAAACCAAAGGAATACAATGAACACGCCACGCTTTAAACTAAGTATGAGCGCCCTCATAGTCGCAAGTACATTAGCGCTAACCGCCTGCGAAGCAGAAATAGCCATAGACACTAGTGATTCAGCACAGACCGAGAAGCCTCTTACAAAACAAGATGCCAATGCATTTATTGCCAAAGCCGAGCAAGAACTAAGTGAGCTTTACCTAGAGTCGAGCCGCGCTGAGTGGATTTACGCAAACTTTATAACACACGACACCTCGGCGTTATCTGCCGAAGTTAATCGTAAAATGACCGAGTCGGTCGTACGTTTAGCCAATCAGGCAGCACAATTTGACGACTTAGCGCTTGATTACGATGCACGCCGCAAGCTTAATAAACTTAAACTTGCGCTTACTTTACCCGCTCCTCAGGACGCTGAAAAAACAGCCCAACTTTCAACTATTGTGGCAGAGCTAGGTGGTTTATACGGTAAAGGTAAATACTGTAAAGACGATGGCAGCTGTTTAAGCCTTGGTGATATGACCGCAAAAATGGCCACCAGCCGTGATTACAACGAGCTACTTGATTTATGGCAAGGGTGGCGCCAAATTTCAAAGCCCATGCGCCCACTTTACGAGCAGCAAGTAACCCTTACAAACGAAGGGGCTAAAGAGCTAGGTTATGCTGATACCGGCGCAATGTGGCGCAGCAAGTACGATATGCCAGCCGATGACTTTACAACCGAGCTTGACCGCATTTGGGGGCAAGTAAAGCCACTTTATAACTCACTGCATTGCCATGTACGCGCTAAATTAGGCGAAAAATACGGCACCGACAAAGTAGCCCAAGATGAGCCTATTCCTGCGCATTTATTAGGAAACATGTGGGCGCAAGCGTGGGGTAACATTTACGATGTGGTCGCGCCAGAAAACGCCGATCCGGGTTACGATGTTACCGAGCTATTAGCTAAAAATAATTACGACGAGCTAAAAATGGTTAAAGGTGCTGAAACCTTTTTTACCTCAATGGGGTTTGAGCCACTGCCAGAGACTTTTTACGAGCGTTCGTTATTTGTAAAACCGAAAGACAGAGACGTACAGTGTCATGCCTCTGCTTGGAATATAGATAGCAAAGACGATTTACGCATTAAAATGTGTATTCAACGCACCGGCGAAGAATTTTCTGTTATTCACCATGAGCTAGGCCACAACTTTTATCAGCGCGCTTATAATAAACAACCTTTATTTTATCAAGAAAGTGCCAACGATGGTTTTCACGAAGCCATTGGCGACACCATTGCTTTATCGGTTACACCCGGTTACTTAAAAGAGATTGGTTTACTCGAGCAAGTACCTGATGAGTCAAAAGACATTGGCTTACTAATGAAAATGGCGCTAGATAAAGTCGCGTTTGTGCCCTTTAGCTTAATGGTTGATCAATGGCGCTGGCAGGTATTTTCGGGCCAAGTAAAGCCACAAGATTATAATAAAGCGTGGTGGGAGCTACGTGAAAAATACCAAGGTGTGAAAGCGCCTATTGCACGTAGCGAAGATGACTTTGATCCAGGTGCTAAATACCACGTACCAGGCAACACTCCTTATACACGTTACTTTTTAGCGCATATTTTACAGTTTGAATTTCACCGTAGCTTATGTGAAATAGCCGGTAACGATAAAGCCATTCACCGCTGCTCTATTTATAATTCAAAAGAAGCAGGGGATAAGCTAAACGCAATGCTGGAAATGGGCTCTTCTCGTCCATGGCAAGAAGCCCTTGAAACCATCACTGGCAAGCCACAAATGGATGCAACCGCTATGCTTGATTACTTTGCACCGCTGCAACGCTATTTAGATGAGCAGAACAAAGACCGTAATTGCGGCTGGTAAAACTTTTACCACGGTTAATTTAAGTTAAAAACAACAAAGCCCGCTACAGTAGCGGGCTTTTTGTTCAGTAACTAACTTTTGATTAAATTAGAACTGTAAGCTTACATTTGCAAAGTAAGCATCGTAATCAGAATCATCCCAGTTATTACCGTAACCTGCTTCTAAACCAACATTGTTATTGAAAAAGTGTTGAGCACCAAAAGCGTAGTCATCGTTCTTGTTAACTGTAACAAACACCGATGTTGCTTTACTGAAATAGTAGTTAGATGCTAATTCCCAGCTACTAGAACCGCCATCAACATCTTCAAATTTACCTTCAACAGTTAAGTAGTTACCTTGCTGTAAATCAACAAAGTACTTAGCTGCTACTGCACGGTAATCAAACTCGTCATCTGCTGTTACAGTAAAGCCGATATAATCAGTGCTGTTTAATTCGTGGTTATATGCTAAGTCAAACACAAACTGATTGTCAGCATCTTCAACATCTACAAACGTTGCTTTTAATACAAGGTTTGGATTAAAGAAATAGCCTGCTGAAAGTTCAATTACATCCGTGCTTGAGCCAAAATCACTGTCGAAATTATTGTACTGCGCACCTAATACGAAATCTTGTACAAAATACTCACCGCCAACGCTAGTAATATCTCCAAAATCATTATCACTGTATGCACCATAAACATTTGTTTGCTTATTGATGTACTCAAATTGATCGTAAGGACCTAACGTCGCTTTTGGAGAAAAGTAATAAGTTGAGTCAACACTTACCGTGTCATCTCCATCAATGTCCATGTATCCTACGTGGCTGATAGATTGGTAAGTATCGGCTGCCATTGCAGTAGATGCAGCGCTTGATAATAAAATACTCGAAATGATAACGGCTAATTTTTTCATTTTAAATTCCCTATAAATGTTATTTTCTATGCTTGGGCCATGTAGCCAAAGTCGGGCCGCATCCTAACAACAAATAATGAACAAAAAATGAATGGGAGAACAAATTAAACACAATATCAACAACTTAAATTGTTAATCATTCCGTACAAATGTAAATATAAAGCACATCTTAAATCTACAGTAGAATTATATCTCAGCATTTAAACTTCAAAAGTAACAAATAAGGTACAAACTGTCGCTAAATTGAATACAACTTAACTATTCGATAAACCTCATCAATATAACTATCCCTCATTATATTTTTCTCATTTTTCAAAAAAATTATTATTTTTAATTTAAAAAATGCTATTTAGATGAGCAGAACAAAGACCGTAATTGCACCTGGTAAAACTTTTACCACGGATAATTTAAGTTAAAAACAACAAAGCCCGCTACAGTAGCGGGCTTTTTATGCTTTTAATTAAGTACAGGGCTTAATTAAAACTGAAAACGCATGTTTGCAAAGTATGCATCGTTATCAGAGTCATCTGCATTGTTCTCGTAACCTACTTTAAGACCAATGTTTTTATTGATGAAGTGCTGAGCACCAAAGCTGTATGTATCTTGCTTGTTGTAGTTAGCAAATACCGAGGTTGCTTTTGAGAAGTAGTAGTTAGTTTCTGCTACCCACTGGTTTTCTGCATCTTCAATGCTCTCGTATTTACCTTCAAACGTTAAAAAGTTACCTTGCTGTAAGTCAATAAAGTACTTAGCTGCAACAGCGCGGTAATCAAAGTCGTCATCAGATGTAAGTGTTACACCTACGTAGTCTGTGCTGTTTAGCATGTGATTGTATGCTAAATCAAACAAAGCAAAGTCATCGCCGTCTTTGTTTTCAACAAGCGTTACTTTTGCTAATAAATCAGGGTTAAAGAAGTAGCCACCAGTTAGCTTGTAAAGCTCACCGTTAGAGCCCGAATCTGGTTCAAGGTTTTCGTAAGATGCGCCAACAACAAATTCATTAATAAAGTATTCGCCACCAATGTTAGTAACATCACCAAAGTCGTCATCAGCATAACCGCCGTAAACGTTAGTTTGTTTATTAATGTACTCAAACTGATCGTACGGACCTAATGTTTTTTTAGGAGATAGGTAATAAATAGAGTCTACAGCAACAGTGTCGTTGTTATCGCTATCTTTGTAGCTTAAATTACTGATTGAATTGTAGCTGTCTGCAGCAGCCGCAGTGCTAGATAATAAAATGCTTGAAATAATAACTGCTAATTTTTTCATTGTAAGACTTCCCTTTGTGCATTGCTTTTTATGCTTTAGCTCATTGACTAAAGTGGGGACATGCTAACGCTGAGAAACTGAATGAAAACTTAATTAAGCAGTTGTATTTATTAAGTTAATTGTAAGTAGGTGTAAGAAACTGTAAATTTAAAGTAGTTGCAACATATAGTCAACAACTACTTAAAACATGTTCAGCAAACTAAAGCGCATGCTGACTTATTACACGATAAACTTCGTTAATATTATCGCCCGATTTAAACTCTTTACTAATAGGCGTTGGGTCTGAACCAATCCAAATTTTAAGCTCGGCATCTAAATCAAAGTGCCCTGCACTTTCTTTGCTAAACTTAGTAATTTTAGAATAAGCAATACTCACCATTTCCATTTTAGAGCCGGTCATACCTTGCTTATCAATTAAAATTAAACGCTTATTAGTAAAAATAAACATATCGCGAATCACCTTATAGGCTTTTTCTACTTGTTCGCCATCTATTAGGGTATTAGCAAGTACTTTTTCTAAATCAGAATCATCTACTTCGCTTGCATTTCCCATTAAACCACTGAGTAGTCCCATTATGCTTTCTCCTGTGTAAATATTTGATTTTCTAAGGTGTGACCATTTACTAACTGCCTATATTGCCAGTTTTGTTGATGGCAAAAGTTTAATAAAGCAATATCAAGTGGCTCACCGGTTGGCTGGTACTCAATCACGTATTCTTTATGTTGGCTCATATACACACGGCTTACACCTGCTAACGCCTGCAGTTGCTGCTCCACATTTTGATACGCCTCGTTGAGCATTAAGGTATAAAAGTGAGTATGCGTATTGTTGTCTTTTGTTTGGTGCTCGCTCAAAATGCCCTTATCTAGGTGGAGCACTTGGGAGCATAATCGCTCAAGTTCGGTTAAATCGTGCGAACTTAAAATAAAGGTGGCTTCATCGCTTAAGCTCGATACCAGCTCTCGCACCTCCCTGGCATGAATAGGGTCAAGCCCTGCTGTGGCTTCATCAAGCATCACTATTTTCGGCGAGCCAATCAGCGCTTGTGCTATCGTTACCCGTTTGCGCATACCGTGAGATAAATCGCCCGCACGCTGTTTAGCGACTTCTTTTAAGCCTACCAAATCA
Source organism: Pseudoalteromonas sp. 1CM17D (assembly GCF_023161805.1). Taxonomy (NCBI): domain Bacteria; kingdom Pseudomonadati; phylum Pseudomonadota; class Gammaproteobacteria; order Alteromonadales; family Pseudoalteromonadaceae; genus Pseudoalteromonas; species Pseudoalteromonas sp. 1CM17D. The sequence goes on from NZ_JALNTP010000017.1 coordinate 19,151, forward strand.
AGTACGCGCAGCGCTTCATTGTGGCTTTGTTTAGCGCCCATGCCTTGAAGCTTGCCATAAAACGCCAGTTGCTTATCTATATTAAAACGCGGATCTAACTGCGCATCTTGCGGTAATGCACTCACTTGGTTGAACAACGCTGCACTACCAGGCTTATGCCCTAAAATACTGAGCTCACCGTGGCTTGGGTTAATATAGCCGCACAATAAACTAAATAATGTGGTTTTACCGGCGCCATTAGGACCCACTAACGCCACAGGTGCGCCTTTTTGAATTTCAAAGCTTACGTTGTTAAGTGCTTGCTTTGCGCCATACGATTTACTCAAGCCGCTGGCTTTTATTAATACGCTCATAGCGAACTCCTTGTAAATATTCGATGCGCAATCGCTATAAATACAGCACTTTGAATAAGCGGCACACCTAAGGCACTTAATAAAGGTAGGTTTTGCCCAGCTAAAAGCTCAGAATTAACCCCAGGGAAAAGGTAATCGAGCGCATTTAAAGCCGGTACTTGCCACGCCAATATACCCACAATAATGCCGCCACCAGCAAAATATAAAATGGCTAACACAATTGCTAAACGAGACGAGCGAGCAAACGTGTTAATCAAACTCATTAATGCCACAAACGGGCTAAGTACCACCACCATTATTATAAATATAGAAACCGCACGGCTTAACCCCCCCATTAATAGGCTAGGCTCTCTGTAACCAAGTACGCCAAGGGTTGCCACTAGGGTAATAGCTAATAAACACGCTAACACGCCAAGCTGACCTAAAAAACGGCCAAATAAAATTTCAAACCGTGTAGAGCGCAATGATAAAAACCGTAATGTGCCGCGCTCTCTATCGCCAACGGTTTGATCGCTTGATATAAAAATAGCAAACAGCGGAAAGCTATACAAAGCGACTAGCCAGTACATAGCAAATTCGGCCTCAGGCCAATCAAGCAACTTACTTAAACCAATACTGCCTGAAATATCGCGTGCCATTTGTTCAAAATTGGGCGCACTAATAATGCTGACGGCTTGGCCTATCGGGTAGCGTAAAATAAGTAACCAAACAAGGGCAAAGGCGGCCATAGCAATTAAGCCGCGCTTGGTTAAAAACATACGTACTAGCTCAAAACCCGCTATTTGGGTTAATCGCCCTATGTTCACTAATGATGATGTTGCCATTGGCTTTCCTTAATGACGTTGCTCATGCTTTAAAATAAAGCGTAATGTAACAACAGTAAGTGTAAACACCTTGAATTACCAGCAAAAAAAAGCTCACCATAAGTGAGCTTTGTAACAAATCGTTTAAATGTAACAGGCCAAACTTTGTTTATTTAGCCTATTTTTATAAATGCTGTTGGTATACTTCAAGTGCTTGGCTTAAGTCATTAATTAAATCATCAATGTCTTCAAGGCCAATATGCAAGCGAATAACAGGGCCTAAATCCCAACCAGTGTTCGAACGTAAACCTTTCATGGTCAAATTGGCGGTGACTAAACTTTCAAAGCCGCCCCACGAAAAGCCCATTTTAATGTGCTCAAGGCTATCTAAAAACGCATCAATGGCTTTTTGGTTACCGGTTTTCATTACAAATGAAAACAATCCATTGCTGCCATCAAAGTCGCGCTTAAAAAATTCATGCCCAGGGCAGCTTGCAAATGCAGGATGGCGAATATGATCAACTAACTCATGTTGCTCAAGCCATTTTGCCACCTCTATAGCCGCCTTTTCGTGCTGATTTAAACGCACTGCCATAGTACGTAAACCTCTAAGCGCTAAATAGGCATCATCTGCGCTGGTGCATTGCCCCAATAAGTACGACTGCTCACGCAGGGTTGGCCAGTACTTTTTATTTGCCACTGCTACACCCATCATTACATCAGAGTGGCCAACAATATACTTAGTTGCTGCTTGAATACTAATATCTACACCGTGTTCAAGTGGGCGGTAATGCAAGCCATTGCCGTAGGTGTTATCAAGCATGGTCATAATATTATGCTCATTGGCTACTTTTACCATGGCAGGTACATCTTGTATTTCCATGGTTATAGAGCCAGGCGATTCTAAAAACAGCACTTTTGTGTTTGGCTGAATATACGCCTCAATACCTGCGCCAATTGTAGGTGGGTAATAAGTGGTGGTAACACCTAGCCCCGCTAAAATTTTATCGCAAAAATCACGCGTAGGTTCATACACGTTATCAACCATTAAAATATGATCGCCTGCCTTTACAAACGACAATAACGCTTGGCTTATTGCCGCAGCGCCGCATGGGTAAAGTGTGCAGCCTTCGCCGCCTTCAAGCTCGGTTATTGCCTCTTGCAGTGCAAAATGTGTAGTTGTGCCACGGCGGCCATAAAATAATGTTTTATCACCGCGGGTTTTAGCGGCCTCTTTTAATTCGGCCACGCTGTCAAATACAATTGTAGAAGCACGCTGTACTACGGGGTTTACCACACCATGGGTGTAGGCTTTTTTACGCCCCGTTGATACTAACTGGGTATTTTTATTTTTGCTTGTCGACATTACCAATCCTTAAGCCTTATTTGAAAGCCATTGTTCAATTAAAAAACGCGAAATTGAATCGACCCGAGGGAGTTTATAATGATCGCCTTCATCGCCCATATTGCCAAACGCCTTAACTTCTTCGCGCGTAAACCATTTGGCATCGTCTAATTCGTCTTTATCTACGTTTATTTGCTCAGTTTTAGCCTGAGCAATAAAACCCAACATAATAGAGGAAGGAAATGGCCAAGGTTGCGAGGCAATATAACGTACATTATCAACGTCAATGCCTGCTTCTTCTTTAACTTCGCGCGCTACAGCTTGCTCTAGTGTTTCACCTGGGTCTACAAAGCCCGCCAATGACGAATACATACCTTGTTGCCATATTGCTTGGCGACCCAATAAACAACGCTCTATTCCATCTTCAAATACTTTAGTAACCACCATAATTACTGCAGGGTCAGTGCGTGGAAATGTAGGGTGCTTGCAGTGCTCGTTTTCACATAGGCGTGAATGCCCTGCCTCTACTAATGTATTTTTACTGCCACAACGCCCACAAAAACTATGCGTTGCATGCCAATAACATAAGCCACGTGCAAGTGCGGCTATAGAGCCATCTTGTATATCAACGTGAGGGCCATATTGGCGTATATCAAAAAACTGTGCGTCGCCTATAACGCACTTGAGTTCGTCATCGTGTATGGCTGAAACATCTAACGCAAACACACCCTGTTGCTCGGTATTTGAGCCTAAATAAATAGCGTTTGATAAATCTAAATGGGCAATTTGCGGATACGTTAAGTAGCACACTTGAGCTGCGTCTTTATAAAACAAAGTGTGGTTATTATTCACCAAAAGCCACTTACTTTGTGCCGACATTTGTGCGTTTAACCACGCCGCGTTTTTACGAAAATTAGACCCGCGGTCTAATGGCATGTCGCTGTAATAAAGCATGTGAGTCCTCAATAACATGGTATGGCGTAAAATTACCATAACCGCTGAGTAAACCCAATTTATTACAGCAATAAAAAAAGCCTATATTAGCTATATAGGCTCTTTATTAAAAACTCTCATGTTGCAGGCACTTAGCCGCTATATTTTATGCTTTAGAGTAGCAAGCTATCATCAATTAAATGAAACTGTTCTGCACTTTGTTTTAGCACCTCAGCGGTTAACTTATCGGCGCCGTACACATCGCACGGTACATTGTATTGATTTTTTAAATGCCCTAGCAATAACGCAAAGTCGCCATCACCAGAGAGCAAAATAACTTTATCGAGGTTTTTGCCTTGCTCTAGCATATCTATCGTTATGCCTACATCCCAATCCCCTTTTGCGCTGCCGTCGCGGCGCTGAATAAACGGCTTTAGTTTTACCTCAAAGCCAATAGCACGCAAAATATTTTGAAACTGGTTTTGTTTTTCATCACCGCGGTGAATGGCATACGCAAATGCACAATCTATAGAATACTGCTGCTTCATGTGCGCCCAAAATGCATTGTAATCAAAGTTTTTACGGTAACTTTCGCGGCACGTGTAATAAATGTTTTGTACATCAACAAAAATACCGACACGTGGCTTACTGATTTGCTGATCGTTTTGTAAAGTCATTTGTTTCCTTAAGTGCTCACAGCTCAGCGCAGCTGAAAAAAAAACGCCATTAACGAGTGAACCTTGCAATTTTGTTTTAAGTAACCTAAATTGGTTACTTAACTAAATGTAACCAAATTTGGTTACCTGATTCTATGTAACTGCATTAAGTTACTTTTTGGATTTTTATGATTGGTGTGATCAGCGGCGATATTATTAAATCGCAAAAAATACCTAAGCAGCAATACGATGCCATGCTTTATCAGCTAGAGCAAAGTTTGCGTGCAATTAGTAATAATACCTCACTGTGGACCATATACCGAGGTGATGCTTTTCAGTTGCAAATAAATCAAAGCGAGCAGTTAATTAAAACCGCTATTATCATTTATTTGCATTTAAAGTCGGCAGGTTACGAGCTACGCCAAAGTATGGCCTTAGGTGAGGTAGACAACCCACGCAGCGATATAAAAACAGCCACCGGCTCGGCCTTTGTGCTCTCAGGGCAAGGCCTTGATAAAATAGCCAATCAGCGCTTTACCTTACAGATAGCAGAGCACACCCTAGATGAAGGCTTTAGTCTTAACCTTGCCTTTGTTGATACCTTGCTTAGCAAAATAACGCAAAAACAAGCCAATGCGCTTTACGTGTATTTAACCCAAGCCGATAACAGCCATGCAGCACTGGCAAAAGAGCTTAGCACCAGTCGCGAAAATGTCACTAAATTGCTTAACTTAGCAAATTATCAGCTAATAGAGCGATTTATAGTGCACGCTAAACAGGTCATAACAACGATTGCAAAAGGAAGTGAGTAATGGGGTTTTCGTTATTATTAGCGGCATTAATTATAGGCCACCTAGTCAGTGACTTTTTTTTACAACCAATGAGCTGGGTAAACGATAGAAACACCCACCACTTTAAAGCTAAAAAGCTCTACCTGCATGTATTAGTACACGGTGTGGTTAGCGCCGTTATTTTAGCGCTTTGGGAATATAGCTATGGCTGGCAACAACTAAGCACCGTGTTACTTTCAACAGCTGCAATTATGCTTAGCCACTACCTAATAGATATTGCTAAGTCGTATTCTAACAAAGGGGTTGTGCCCTTTTTACTCGACCAAATAGCGCATATAGCCGTAATAATAGCGCTGTGTATTTATATAACTGATAACCAAAGTTTAATCGCGTACGTAAGCGCACTTGCCACAAACCCTAAAGTGCTTTGGGTTGTATGCGGATATTTAATTATATTAAGCCCAAGTGCCGTATTTATAAGAATGATGCTTGAAAGGCTCACCGCTAACTTTTCAAGTGAGGGCAGCTTACCGTTGGCCGGACAAAGCATTGGCATGATAGAGCGAGTACTTATACTCAGCTTTATATTACTTGATCAATTTGCGGGGCTTGGCTTTTTGCTAGCTGCCAAGTCGGTATTTAGGTTTGGCGATTTAAGTGCCAGTAAAGATAAAAAGCTCACCGAGTACGTTATGCTAGGCACCTTACTAAGCGTTAGCGTCACCTTGTTTGTAGGTTTAGGCGTTAATTCGTTGATCAGGTAAGTATAAATTACAGATAATAAAAAACGCGCTACTTCTATTAAAAGGTAGCGCGTTTTTTTGTATTGGCGTTTAATTAAAGGCCAATACAATCTTTAATAATCATTAATCGTTATTTGGGCGACGACGGCGCTGGCCATTACCACCTACCGATTGGCGTTTTGCCCATGGGCTTTGTGCGTTGTCATCAGTTTTCGCTGCTGGTTTTTTAGAACCACCACGACGAGGGCCGGTACCGCTTCCCCCATTGTTTGGTTTTTTGCTGTTCGGCTTATCAGACTTAGGCTTGTTAAACGGCTGCTTTGCTTTTTTAGGCTTTTTAGGTTTAATTGGGCGAGCATCTAATGCGCGCTCAGGTACTGGGCTAGTTGGTTCAAATCCAGGCTCTTCAGCGCGAGGGATTAGCTCACCAATAAAACGTTCAATACCGTATAAATCAGCGGCGTCATCGGCTGTTACAAACGAAATAGCATGCCCTGATGCACCAGCACGACCGGTACGGCCAATACGGTGAACGTAATCTTCGTATACGTTTGGTAAGTCGTAGTTAACCACATGCGGAAGCTCAACAATATCAAGGCCACGTGCCACAATATCAGTGGCTACAAGTACGCGTACTTCACCACTTTTAAAGCCATCAAGCGCTTTAACACGAGCGCCTTGTGATTTATTACCATGAATAGCGGCGCCTACTATGTCGTCGCGCTCAAGCTGTTTAACTAAACGGTTTGCTCCGTGCTTGGTACGGCTAAACACTAATACTTGTTGCCAATCGTTGCTACGAATTAAATGGCTAAGTAATGCGGTTTTACGCGATTTATCAACAGCGTAAACGCTTTGCGTTACGCTTTTAGCAGTGGTGTTTTTTGCCGCAACTGATATTTCAACAGGGTCGTTAATTAACCCTTTTGCTAATGCACGTATATCATCTGAAAACGTTGCCGAAAACATTAAGTTTTGGCGTTTAGGCGGCATTTTAGCAATCAGGCGTTTAATGTCGTGAATAAAGCCCATATCAAGCATGCGGTCGGCTTCATCAAGTACCAGCACTTCAACATTATCAAACTTAACCGCGTTTTGATTGTGTAAATCGATTAAACGCCCAGGCGTGGCCACTAAAATATCAACCCCTTTACGAAGGCGCTGCATTTGTGGGTTTATTTTTACGCCGCCGTACACTACAAACGAACTTACATCAGAGTGCTTAGCGTATTCTTCAACGTTTTCGCTTACCTGCAAAGCCAGCTCACGCGTGGGCGCTAAAATAAGGGCACGTACGTGGTTACTTTTTGCTTTACTGCCTTTAGATAGCAGCTCAATTAGCGGTAAAGTAAAACCGGCGGTTTTACCTGTGCCTGTTTGTGCAGCCGCCATCACATCGCGACGTTCAATAATTGCAGGAATTGCTTGAGCCTGAATAGGCGTTGGCGTTTCATAGCCCTTTTCTAAAACCGCGTTAACTAAAGACTGTGATAAACCTAAACCATCAAAACTCATAAAATCTCTCAATAAAATAAAGGCCAAACCGGCCAAGGGCGCATTATACGCAACTAACTTAGAAATGCATGGAAATATTCACTTAGCAAATTAAGTGCTAACCTTAGAGTAGCTAATAACAATACAAATCAACGCTATGACATTAAAAACTAAAGCAAACCAAATAACACTTAAGCAATGCCTAGAAAGTATAGATTCAAAGCGTATTGAAGACACACAAACCTTACTAACCCTGTTTGAAAAAGTCACAGGGGCAAAGCCTGTTGTATGGGGTAAAGATATTATAGGGTTTGACCAATACAGCTATAAGTACGACTCCGGCCGCACAGGTGAATGGCCAATCACAGGATTTTCACCACGCAAAACTAAGCTTTCTATTTATATTATGCCTGGCTTTGATCACCCCAAAATAGCGGCATTATTAAATAAGCTTGGTAAACATAGCCTAGGTAAAAGCTGTTTGTACGTGACAAAATTGGAAAATATCGATTTAGCTATACTTGAGCAAATAATTGCTGAGTCGGTTTTAATAATGAAACAAACTTACCCAAAAAATTAATACCAATCCGCTTAATTAAGTGATCTATTTTGAGAATAGATAAACGTGTTGATAGCTAGACAATAAATTCGTTATTTAGTTGTTCTCGGCAATTGCTCCTGCATTGCTCTACCTTCTGCATCTATATAGTCATAAATGAGAATTTTTTAACGCAGATAGCGACACGTTTAGCCCCTAAAAATGATTCAACATTATTGCGGATTGGTATAACCTTGCTTAAAAACAACAAAAGCGGCTAAAAGCCGCTTTTGGTTTATATTTAACTCAATAAATATAACGTTATTTAACACCTAGCTCGCGTAATCGCTCTTGTAGGTAGCTGTCTGCAGTGTAACGCTCAGAAAGCACAACATCAGGACGTGGGTGTAAAAACAGCGGTAAAGAAATACGCGACTTAGTCGACGCTTTACCCGTTGGGTTAATTACACGGTGAATAGTCGATGGGAAGTACCCGCCCGACGCTTCTTGTAACATGTCACCAATATTAATAATTAAGCTACCAAAGTCACATGGCACATCTAACCAACCGCCATCAGTTTTTTGAACTTGCAGACCTGGCTCGTTCGATGCAGGTAACACAGTTAATAAGTTAATGTCACCATGTGCTGCAGCGCGAATTGCACCTGGCTCTTCATCACCTGTCATTGGCGGGTAATGTAAAATGCGTAACAATGTTTGCTCAGAATCAGCAATCATGTCTTTTAAATCGATAGAAAACTTAGCACGTACATCGGCTGGTGCCTCTGCTTGAACCCAGCTTAAAAGCGTTGCTGCAAATTCGTTAGCTAAGCGGTAGTACTCACGTACGTCGGCTTCAAGCTCAGCAGGCACGCGACCTTTAGGGTAAACATGAAAGTACTCTTTAATGTCTTTTACTGTAAAGCCTTTAGCTACCTCAGATACAGAAGGCGGGAAATAACCGTCTTGCGTTTCTTTAGAAAATAAAAAGTCGTGCTTTTGCTCTGAATTAAAAAAGTCTTGCCATTTTTCGTAAATAGACTCAACTAAAGATTGCGGGATTGGGTGATTTTTTAATACACCAAAACCGGTGTTTCTTAACGATTCAACAAAGTGAGCAGCCGCATCGGGAGCTTTATAATCAACAGTAGGTAATTGCATTGTACGTTCCAGTGAATAGGTTGTTAGAAGTGAGCTGCTTTAAAATATAGCTAATTAGCCAATATAAAGTAGCAAAACCTTCATTATAGCGCTGTGCGAGGATAGACAAACCACCCAAAAAACATAAGGACAAATGTCCTCACGATGAAATAGTAAGCAGTTTACTTGATCAAGATCAAAGCATAATAAACATTGAAATTACACTAGTTAGTGCTTATATCTTATCTATTATTGTAACGTATTTTAATGAAACACTAAGGCTCTTCTATGCGACAAAAAGTATCTTTTAAAAGCGGCGATTTAGAACTTGCAGGCCAGCTTGAACGCCCAGCCGGCGATGTAAAGTTTTATGCTTTATTTGCACACTGCTTTACCTGTGGTAAAGATATTGCTGCCGCTACGCGCATAAGCCGCGCCCTTACACAACAGGGTATTGCCGTACTGCGCTTTGACTTTACCGGCCTTGGCAATAGCGACGGCGACTTTGCAAACAGTAACTTCTCATCAAATATTCAAGATTTAGTGGCCGCAGCCGATCACCTGCGTACTTACTTTGATGCGCCGCAGTTATTAATTGGCCACAGCTTAGGTGGCGCTGCCGTACTGGCTGCTGCAGAGCATATTCCTGAGGTATCGGCTATTACAACAATTGGCGCTCCTTCAGATGCACAACACGTTGCACATAACTTTGAAGCCCATTTAGACGAAATAAACGCCGCAGGTGAAGCTAAAGTTAGCTTAGCTGGGCGCGAATTTACCATAAAAAAACAATTTGTAGAGGACATAGCAAAGTACGACCGTAGCCATATAGGTAAATTAAAACGCGCACTTTTAGTTATGCACTCCCCTGTTGATGCCACGGTTAATATTTCAGAAGCCGAGAAAATTTATGCATCAGCCAAACACCCAAAAAGCTTTATTAGCCTCGATAACGCCGACCACTTACTGAGTAATAAAAACGATGCCGAGTACGCTGCTACGCTTATTGCTAATTGGGCAAACCGCTACGTTAAATATGAGCAAAGCAACTACAGCGCAAAATTAGAAAACGGCAAAGTACTGGTTGAAGAAAAAGATCATATATTTACTCAGCACGTAAGTACTAAAGATCATACATGGCTTGCCGATGAGCCATTAAAAGTAGGTGGCAGTAATTTAGGCCCCGATCCTTACGACCATATACTCGCAGGCCTAGGCGCGTGTACCTCAATGACACTGCGTATGTATGCAACCTTAAAAAAGCTGCCGCTTGATCATATAAAAGTAGAGCTTGAACACACCCGCGACTATTACAAAGATTGCGACAACGGCGAATGTACCCAAAACCTAGAGGCCATTACCCGTAAAATTACCCTACGCGGCGACTTAACCGAAGCACAGCGCCAGCGTCTGCTAGAAATAGCCGACAAATGCCCAGTGCATAAAACCCTACATAACAGCCCAATTGTAGTAAGTGAATTAGTTGAGTAACTAAAACAAAAATAGCGCAGCTGTGGCTGCGCTATTTTAGATGTTCAATAAAGCAATCTCACAATCTGAGATAAAATATAGAGGTTGAATAATAGGTACAGTTCTAATAGTTTGTTAGTTAAATTATACAAACAAAACAGGTATCGAGTTAACTTTATCTGAGCTAAAACAAATTGAATTGGCTATGCTAATTATCCCAAAAGCATTAACAACTTTTATTAATATATTGCACAACCCTGCTAACTTAGATAAAAAGAAAAAAGAAAAATTCGAATCAATTATGAAACAATATGGTTTTGTTAATTCAATTAATTTTGAAGCAACACGAACATTTTTAATCCGCCAAGCGCGTAAAGTAATAAACCTTATCGGCTCCATGCTTTTAAATCCTCATAAGCTTTATAAATGCGCAGGGTTTGGCGATGCTACTTATTATGACAGATATGGAATTATAGGGTTTGGTAAGAGCTTTTTTTAGCGTAGGTACTGATAGAAAAGTAGATACTATTGTTCATGAGTTTAGTCACGCAGTTTGGACTTCTGAAGATACAGCATATAACGCGAGAACTGCTATAAAGGATCTTAATTTCATCGCTCAAAAGGCACAGATTTATCAAACTAATGAAGACAGAGATATATTGCTATATTCGGCATATCTTTTTGAAAATGCAGTGCGAACAGCCCAATGAAAACTTTGATCAATATTATATTTCTTTTAATTAGTTACTCTACTTTTGCCAACTCTGAAGAAGTTATCGAAGGTCCTATTGCTGCATCTTCTTATACATTTTGTCATATAGATACTAAATGTATAACTAGTATAAGGTTGGCAAATACTTCGCCTTATCAAGTTAAATTAAGCTCTCTTGCTTTCAATGAACAAGGTATCGACTTAAACTCAATGTTCATATATGAAGTGGATGAATACTTCTCAATAAGAGCAGAAAACCCCAATGCAAAGGTCCCTGAACAACCTATACAAGGGCGCCGGCGTGCACACAAAAAATTATCCTCGATAGAGTTCGAACCGCTTGAAGTAAAGTTTATTGAGCTAAAAGGCATGGAAGAGAGGTTTGCTTTAAACCCCGAAAAAAAATACTTAGTGAGTACAATTACACCGTTCGTCAACTTGTACATTAACGGTAAGTTTGTTGATATCATTACCATAAGAACGAAATATTCACTCCTAGCTATTCCTACAAAAGATATGGAAATAAAGGAACGGCCAATAAAACAGTTTGCTACGCCGCAAGGGTAACCTGCAATAATATACATACTTTGTTTAATGCCACTCAAAATTCTGCGTCAGCTTAAACCTTTATATATCAAGCCAGCTTAAAGTTGGCTTGATTATATATCTTGGCTAATTATCTAAAAACGCCCCTACTTCTTTACTCATTCTCTGTACCAGCCATTTTGGCCCGCCGTCGTGCATATCGTTATGGCGCGACTTTTCTATCTTTATTTGGCTAACAGGGAACTCTTTAAGCTCTGTATCGTTTAATAGCACGTTAGCATCAGCTGGGTAATCACTACCGCGCAGTGTCAGTACGCGTATATTTTTATTACGTGGGATCAACATGCGGCGGTGATCAAGTGTCACTATTTGGCTTACTTCCCCTGGATAAATTGAAGCGTATAAAGCTGATATATCACCGCCGTTAGAGTGGCCAAATAAAGTGAGTTTAGTAAAATCATACGCTGGGTATTTACTCGATAACTCATTAACTAAAAACTTAAGCGTTACCACACCGCGATGCCAGTTTTCCATGCGGGTGGTTAAATAAGGCTGTATGCGATTAAGCGAGGGGTCGGTTTTTAGCTCATGCGCGACTGCAATGCTTAAATAACCCTGTGCATTAAATAGCTTACTCGCAAACGTGTAGTCATTGTGGCTAATGCCGTAGCCTGCATTTACAAATGCTACAGGGCACTTTGCGTGTACGCTGCATTGATTACTCTCATTGGGGTATGTGATATTTATAGGGATGGTCCGATTGCGGCTTTGATCCACTATTACATCGTCATTAGCAAAGCTTAATGGTGATATTAAACTCGCGCTTAGGCTAAATGCACTTACTTTTAGTAACTTTTTTATTGTTTTATGCATGTTGTACTTATATAAATTATTGTTTTTAAATAAAAATAACTTTTACTATAAAGGTTAGCGCGCGCCATTGCTAATGTATGCGATAATACGGGTATTATTTTTAGTTAATTTAGAAAAGTACCCCATGAAATCATACAGCACTATTGAACAACGTATCGACATTTTGCAAAGTCGAATAGAAGCCTATAAAGAAGAAATTGCCGTGTTACAGGCCGAGCCAAAAAGTAACAACGAGCGTATTATTTTTAAATTTATTGAAACAGGCAGCACAGGTAAAACAAAAGACTTTGTGCGCGAACTTGGTATTAAGTCGCCGCGCGATAGCTTATATTCATCAGGCGATGTAACCAAATTAATCAAAGACGGCGCTGATGACATCACCCCTGCACTGCTTGAAATTGCCCGCACATTGGCAAACGCACGTAATAAAAATGGCCCTAGCTGTTAATACCAAGCTACAGGCCACTGTTTAATCTTATTAAAGGTTATTCATTGTTTAGAGGCTTGCAATATGCAGCTTCTAAACGCTCCTCACATATTAATCGCAAAGCTCAATATTAAGGCTTGTCAGTAAATTAAGAGCTTCAAAGCGCTCAAACTTAGCACCCGCTAACGCATTACTGTTTAAATCTATATTAAATTCTGTAGCCCCTACAAAGTCACACTCAGTTAAAGTGGTTTGAAAAAACTCACTATCGCGAAAATTACTCCCTGTAAATGTACTTTGCTTTAAATTGGCATGTCTAAAATCAACATTTTTTGCAAAGCAGTGAATTAATTTTAGTGATTTTAAAGTTAATTCATAAAAAGAGCAGTTACTAAGCTCACAGCTATTAAAGCTCACCGGCGCATCAATACTTAGGGCTCCCCAATCAGCATTGCTCCATTGCACGCTGTTTAACTTACAATGGCTAAAGCTTACATTTTCAAGCGAGCTGTATCCCCATTCAATGCTCGATAAATTGCAATGCTCAAAGCTGCACTCTATAAATCGACACGTTTTAAATTGCCCCTGAGATAAGTCGCAATCTATAAACGTACATGCTTCAAACTCTGTGTTTTCGAGTGTGTGTTTTGCTAGCTGTAAGGCACTAAATTGCTGATCGCAATAATAGCTATTATTAGAAATTGGCACTGTGACTACGTGTCCGTATTTAGGGTTGCTTAATGGGCATAAGGGCTGGTTTTTGGCAAGTCTTGTTTAAGCGCTAATAAGGCGATAAAAATTAAGCCAAAGAGCGGAAATACCGCTAAGCATCCGCCCACAAAAGCTAAAACGCCCGGCATGGTGCTTTTGCGTTTACCTATTTTATAGCTAATCAGCGCAAAAATTGGAATGCAAAACAAAATAAAAAAAGCTAAAAATTCACCAAATAATGTGAGATTAAACGACATAAGAACTCCCTCTCTATTGAATAATATTTGATACCAAGCAACTTGAATATTTAACTATTCTAGCGTGCTAAATAGACTAATAACTTAACACGATTGGTATGAACTGGTTTAAATTTAACCATAAAAAAACCCCTAGGCATACTCCTAAGGGTTTTTAAATCTAGCTAAGCGCATTTGTTGCGCGCGGTATTACTCTTCGCTAGGAATTGCTTTTTCTACCACACTGATTGCAAGCTCAGTTAACGAGTCGCTATTAGCTTTGCTAGGTGCATCGGTTAATAAGCACGATGCTTGAGTGGTTTTAGGGAACGCAATAACGTCACGAATGTTATCGGTACCACATAAAAGCATAACTAAACGGTCAAGACCAAAGGCTAAACCAGCATGTGGTGGTGTGCCGTATTTAAGGGCATCAAGTAAAAAGCCAAACTTGTCTTGTTGCTCTTGCGCATCAATACCTAAAATTCTAAATGCTGCTTCTTGCATATCAGCATTATGAATACGTACCGAACCGCCACCTACTTCGTAGCCGTTTAATACCATGTCGTAAGCATCTGAAATAGCCGCGGCAGGGTTTGCTTCAAGCTCTTCTGCGCTAATATCTTTTGGTGCTGTGAATGGATGATGCACAGCATGTAACGTGCCTTCGTCATCTTCTTCAAACATTGGGAAGTCAACAACCCAAAGTGGCGCCCAGCTATCAAGGTTAGTGATTTCTAAATCAACACCAATCTTCAAGCGAAGCGCGCCCATTGCTTCGTTTACAACGTTGCGTTTATCGGCACCAAATAAAATAATGTCGCCCGTTTGTGCGTTAGTACGCTCAAGTAACTGGGTAATTACCTCTTCGTTTAAAAACTTAGCAACTGGAGATTGAACGCCTTCAGCGCCTGCATCACGGTCGTTTACTTTCATCCACGCCATACCTTTAGCGCCGTAAATGCCAATAAACTTAGTGTAATCGTCAAGTTGCTTACGCGAAAGCTTAGCGCCACCCGGTACTGTTAATACAGCAACGCGGCCTTTTTCGTCATTAGCTGGACCTGAAAACACGTTAAACTCTACGTCTTTTACTAAATCAGCTACATCAACAAGCTTCATTGGGTTACGTAAGTCTGGCTTATCAGAACCATAAAGGCTCATTGCTTCGCTGTAAGGCATAATTGGGAAATCGCCTAAATCAACGTTTAATAATGATTGCCACATTTCACGGATCATTTTTTCAGTCATACCACGTACTTGATCAGAGCTCATGAACGAGGTTTCTAAATCTATTTGGGTAAATTCAGGTTGGCGATCGGCACGTAAATCTTCATCACGGAAACATTTAACAATTTGGTAGTAACGGTCAAAACCCGACATCATCAACAATTGCTTAAACAACTGTGGCGACTGTGGTAATGCGTAAAAGCTACCTTTATGAACACGGCTTGGTACTAAGTAATCGCGTGCACCTTCTGGTGTTGCTTTTGTAAGTACAGGTGTTTCAATGTCTAAAAAGCCATTGTCATCTAAAAAGCGACGAACAAAGCTGCTTGCTTTAGCGCGCAGTTTAATACGGTCGCTCATTTCAAGGCGACGTAAATCTAAGTAGCGGTACTTTAAGCGGCGCTCTTCAGAATTGGTTTGATTAAAATCAAGCGGTAGCGGCTCAGAGCGATTAATAATAGTTAGCTCAGTACCTAAAATTTCTACTTCACCTGTTGCCATGTCTTTATTTACTTGGCTTTCTGGGCGCGCACGTACAACCCCTTTTAACTGCACACAAAACTCTTGGCGAAGTTTGTTAGCGTTATCCATTAATCCTTCAACCTCTGGATCGAATACAACTTGTACTAACCCTTCTCTATCGCGTAAATCGACAAAGATAAGTCCACCAAGGTCACGTCGTTTGTTGATCCAGCCACATAGTTCAACTTCTTGATCTACGTGAGTTTTATTTAGCTGTCCGCAATATATAGAGCGCATAGTTTTCCTGTCAGATAAAAGGCTTAAACGGTTATATTTATTTGTTTTAAGGCGTGTGATTTAAAAAACTGGTCACTACAATACAAATAAAGCCGCTAGCAATCTAAAAATAATCAAATTAAGCCCTGCATTATACCCAAGTAGTATCAAGATGCTAGGGCGTGTTGAACGTTGGTGGTTGAATTTGCAGCAGTATGTTTGGCTTTTAGGTAAGGCAGAGTCTATGTAGTGTGGTTATTCCCCATAAAAAGGCGATAACGCAGCATAAATGCCAAACATGCGCTGCCCTTTGGGTTCTTTCTAGGGACGATTAACTCTTTGTTGCCTACATGGATGTAGGTAAGGGGCGTGAGCAGGACGCGGAAGCTTTGCTCGATTTTTACTTATTCTTACAGGGATGTAAGTCATTAGAATAACGCAGGAGCAGTTATCGAGCCCACTAGGTTACAAACCTCGCGCCGCGATTTAATCGCCCCTAGATTGAACAAATTTCAATCTACAAAGATCAACACGCCCTAGAGCGTGTGTTTAGCTTTGTAATGTTAATTTGCAGCAAGCACCGTATGTATTTGGTACACTTACGCCACGAAGTCATTAAGCCACCCTTTTTATGTTATATATTGGATGCCCTCAGTGGTCGAGCAGCGCCTGGAAAGGCAATTTATTTACCCGCCAATGTAAAAATGCCGATATGCTAAGCCAATATGCCCAGCATTTTAATTCAGTTGAAGGCAATACCAGCTTTTACGCAGACCCAGCGCCAAGCACTGTTTTACGCTGGGCTCAAAGCGTACCCGAGGACTTTAAATTCACGTTTAAGTTTCATCGTCGCTTTAGCCACGAGCTTGCGCTTAGTAATGTTCAAACAGAACTTAATGACTGGCTTACGTTATTTGCCCCAATACTTGAAAAAACAGGGCAAATAATGCTGCAATTACCCAAAGCGTTTGGTCCAAGCGATTTACCTAAATTAACGCAATTTATTAGCTTGCTCCCCAAAGAGCTAAATTACGGCGTAGAAGTACGCCATAGTGGTTTTTTTAAAAAAGGTGAGGCCGAAATTGCCCTTAATCAGCTATTAATGGCAAATAATATAAACCGTATTTCTATGGATACCCGTGCGCTTTTTGCAGTAAAGCCCACCACCGAGGCTTTAATAGATGCACAACAAAAAAAGCCCCACTTACCGGTACATGCAATAGCTACTGGCTCGCAGCCGATGGCACGCTTTGTAATAGCCGATTTACAAAACGACTATAAACCCTTTTATAAACCGTGGCTCAATAAAGTAAAACAATGGCTTGATGAGGGTAAATCCCCGTATGTGTTTTTTCATACTGCTGATAACCGTGAATCTCCACTCCTTGCTAGGCAGTTTTGTGAAGACTTAGGGTATAATCACCCAGTATTAAATCCATTCAGCGGCGAAAAAGAAGCCCACCAGCCAACGCTTTTTTAAATAGAGAATAAAAATGAGTGAATACGCACGTTACTTTACCGGCTACCCAGCTAACATTGTTGAGCAAGTATTAAGCCTTATAAATAACAACAAGGTATGTGACTACTTACTTAAAAAATACCCACATGCGCACACCATCACCACCGACAAACTACTTTACAGCTACGCCACTGATTTAAAAAAGCAGTATTTAAAAAACGCCCCACCGTTTGGACGCGCTGCATTTAAAAAACAAGGTGATATGGTCACCAATGCACTCGGTACTCACACCTATCGCATGCAGGGTAAAACCCGTAAACACGATTTAGCCATAAACAGTGATTTACTGCGCGCACCCGAGCCACTGTTAAAAGCACTAGTCGTACACGAACTCGCCCACTTTAAAGAAAAAGATCACAATAAAAGCTTTTATAAACTGTGCTGCCACATGGAGCCGCAATACCATCAGTTAGAGTTAGATTTACGGATTTTTTGTGTGGTGGTGGCAATGGGAGAGAATCCTTATTCATGAACGGTCAGCGGTCAGCGGTCAGCGGTCAGCGGTCAGCGAAAAATAAATACAACCTAACTCGTAATCAAAGTTCTCAATAAAAAACGCGATTTAAAATCGCGTTCTCTTTAGTAACTTTTCTACTGACCGCTGATAGCTTAAAACTGACAGCTTAAAACTGACAGCTCAAAAGCACGTTGGGTTTCGCTTCGCTCAACCCAACCTACATTACAGCCCTAGCTCAGCCATAAAGTCATCATCGGCATCATCTTGTTCTGCTTCTTTTGACTTAGCTTTTGCTTTTTCAGCCTTTTGCTTAGCTTCGTTTTCGATAATGTCATCAGGGTCTATCGCTTCTACAATGTCAAAGTCATGTAGTTTAATAAACTCTGTTTTATCCATTGCCAGCTCTAGGTAAAAGATATTTTGGTTGCGCGTAGTAAAGGTTACGCGGCGTGCTTGTGGACGATCCATGGTGGTATCAACCGATATTTGCACCTGTTTATTAATTGCCATCATTTTTGGCTGGTTTTGCGTAATAGAGGTATGTAACTGCTCACGCACTTTAGAAGTGAAGTCACCAACAATTTGATTCATCAGCTCGCCCATTATATTTGAAACGTCATCTGATAAATGACTGTGGGCAATTTCTTCTTCAGGCATGCCCATATTGCGCATGTAATCGCCGTAAATTTCCATTGCCGCTTGCGCTGTAAAATTAGTGACTACCAGACCTGTAAAGCCACCATCAAATAATACAAAACAGCCAATGTCTGGACGCATACAGGTGCGCGTTATTTTTTGCACCATAGCCGAGTAGCTAATTTCGTTACCACTGGCTGATGACAGAACACCCGTCACTGAATGACATAGGGTTGCTAATATATCGTCTGTGCTAATTACCTTACTTTTGCTCATTTAACGTTCTCTTTTATACTTATTATTCATAATTCTAGCCAAGCTACTGAATTTATCACTGACTATCCAGTATAAAATGTTAAAATAGTGCCATTATTTTTAAAGAGACTGCCTTAGTGAGTATAAAAGACAGTATTTACGCCTCTGAGCAACAAGTAAAAGATTTTAGCTTTGACCAAAATGTGGTTGAGGTTTTTCCGGATATGATCCAGCGCTCTGTGCCTGGGTATGCCACCATCGTAAGCACTATGGGTAAATTGGCCGGTGAATATGCGCAAAGTAATTCAAACCTTTACGATTTAGGCTGCTCGCTTGGTGCGGTTACCCTAAGCATGCGCCGTAATATTCGCACCGATAACTGCCACATTATTGCTGTAGATAACTCACAAGCTATGGTTGAGCGTTGTAAGGTACATTTACAAGGCTTTAAGTCAGACGTGCCTGTTACAGTAACTTTAGGCGATATTAACGAGCTTGAGATTCAAAATGCGTCGGTAGTGGCCATGAATTTTACCTTGCAATTTATTCCGCCTTTACAGCGCCAAGCCGTGCTTGAAAAAATTTACGCTAACTTAAAACCCGGTGGCGTCCTGCTCCTTAGCGAAAAAATTAAAGCCGAAAACGAGCAGTGCGATAATTTATTAATTGATTTGCACCACGACTTTAAACGCCACAATGGCTACTCAGAGCTTGAAATAAGCCAAAAACGTACTGCCATTGAAAACGTGATGCGCCCCGATATGCTAAGCACTCACTTTAATCGTTTAAGCGACATTGGTTTTAGCCAAACGCAGGTGTGGTATCAATGTTTTAATTTTTGCTCAATGGTAGCAATTAAATAAAGAGAGTGACTTATGTCTCAATGGTTTAACCAATTTTACGCAGCAATTGCACAAAGCCCACTTAGCCACTGGCTAGAAACCCTGCCCGCTCAATTAAAGCATTGGCAAAACGAGGCAAGCCATGGCGATTTACCAAAATGGCAAAAAGTACTTAAAAATCTGCCAGAAGTAAAAACAACCCACGTTGATATCGCCACTAAAGTAGAAATTGGCGCACCGGGGGAGATGAGCGAAGGCGAGCAAAAACAAGCCACGCATTTATTAAAACGCATGATGCCATGGCGCAAAGGCCCCTTTACTGTACACGGTATTGAAATAAATACAGAGTGGCGCAGCGATTGGAAGTGGGACCGCCTACTTCCTCATATTGAGCCATTAAAAGGCCGCACAGTATTAGATATAGGCTGTGGCTCTGGCTATCACTTATGGCGTATGCGCGGTGAAGGCGCTGAATTTGTAGTGGGTATTGACCCTTCTGATTTATTTTTGTGTCAGTTTCAGGCCATTAAACATTACAACCCAGACGAAAACGTGCATTTATTACCATTAGGTGTAGAGGCACTACCCGAGCTTAAAGCGTTTGATACGGTGTTTTCTATGGGGGTGCTGTATCACCGCCGCTCGCCTATCGATTTTTTAGCGCAGTTAAAAGCGCAGCTTCGCCCAGGTGGCGAACTCGTGCTAGAAACGTTAGTAATTGAAGGCGATGAAAACACCGTACTGGTACCTACCGACCGCTACGCAAAAATGCGCAACGTTTGGTTTATTCCAAGTACTGCTGCACTAAAACTGTGGATGGAGCGCGTTGGCTTTAAAGATGTGCAAATAAAAGATTGCGCAATTACCACGCTTGATGAGCAACGCAGGACCGACTGGATGGAAAACGAATCGTTAGTTGATTTTTTAGACCCAAACGATACCAGTAAAACCATTGAAGGTTACCCTGCTCCACTTAGAGCAATACTAACTGCCAAAGCATAAATAACTAAAAAGCACCCAGGGCGAGTTGTTCTTTGATGGTTGAATTTGCAGCAGTGTGTTTGGTTTTTAGGCAAGGCAGAGCCTATGAAGTGTGGTTATTCCACATAAATAGGCGATAACGCAGCATAAATGCCAAACATGCGCTGCCCTTCGGGTTCTTTCTAGGGACGATAAACTCTTTGTTGCCTACATGGATGTAGGTAAGGGGCGTGAGCAGGACGCGGAAGCTTTGCTCGATTTTTACTTATTCTTACAGGGATGTAAGTCATTAGAATAACACAGGAGCAGTTATCGAGCCCACTAGGTTACAAACCTCGCGCCGCGATTTGAACGCCCCTAGATTGAACAAATTCCAATCCGCAAAGGTCAACACGCCCTAGGGTGCTTTTTTTGTGCAATTAACAAACTAATAGCGGACAAGTGTCCTTGTTAATTATTTCAAAACTATATTTGAGCTAGCCGCGCAGTTGCAATTGTTGTAAAATACGCGCGTTTCTAAGCTATCGAAAAGCAACCCCAAGCAATTATTTGAGGAAAACCTGTGAGCGAACAAAAACAGTCATTAAGCTATAAAGACGCGGGCGTAGATATCGACGCTGGTAATGCACTTGTTGAGCGTATTAAAGGCGTAGTTAAAAAAACGCGTCGTCCAGAAGTAATGGGCGGAATTGGTGGTTTTGGCGCTCTTTGCGAAATTCCAGAAGGTTACAAACAGCCAGTACTAGTGGCAGGTACTGACGGTGTAGGTACTAAACTACGTTTAGCTATCGACTTAAAAAAACACGACACTGTAGGTATTGATTTAGTTGCAATGTGTGTAAACGATTTAATAGTACAAGGCGCTGAACCCCTGTTTTTTCTAGATTACTATGCAACAGGTAAACTAGATGTAGACACAGCGGCCGATGTAGTAACCGGTATTGGTAAAGGCTGTGAGATTTCTGGCTGTGCCCTGATTGGCGGCGAAACAGCTGAAATGCCAGGTATGTACGATGGTGAAGACTACGACATGGCCGGTTTTTGTACCGGCGTAGTAGAAAAATCTAAAATTATTGATGGCACAAAAGTAGCAGCCGGCGATCAACTTATTGCCCTTGCCTCTAGCGGTCCGCACTCAAACGGCTTTTCTTTAATTCGTAAAGTGCTTGAAGTATCAAACGCCGATACGAACCAAGTTATTGACGGCAAAACACTAGGCGAGCACTTACTAGAGCCAACCCGTATTTACGTTAAGCCTTTACTTGAGTTATTTAAGCAAGTAGACGTGCATGCCCTATCGCATATTACTGGCGGCGGCTTTTGGGAAAACATTCCGCGTGTATTACCTGATTCTGCAAAAGCAGTAGTTAAAGGCGATAGCTGGGAGTGGCCAACCGTTTTTAACTGGTTACAAGAAAACGGCAATATTACTACGCACGAAATGTACCGTACATTTAACTGTGGTGTAGGCATGGTATTAGTAGTACCAGGCGACGCGCTAGAGCAAAGCTTAAGCATTTTAAAAGAGCTTGGCGAAAACGCATGGCACCTTGGTGAAATTCAAGATGCTGTTGCCGGCGAAGAGCAAGTAGAAATTGTAGGTGGTGCTAAGTAATGGCACCCATTCGCTTAGTGGTATTAATATCGGGTAGTGGTTCTAATTTACAAGCCATTATTGATGCCTGCGAGCGCGGCGAAATAAACGGACACATAGCGGCTGTTATAAGTAACAAAGCAGACGCTTACGGCCTTGAGCGTGCAAAACAAGCAGGTATTGCTACAAAAGTGCTCAGTCACAAAGATTTTGACTCGCGCGAGGCCTATGATGCGCAATTAATGAACGTTATTGACTCTTTTATGCCAAATCTAGTTGTATTAGCTGGGTTTATGCGTATTCTTACTCCTAGCTTAGTGCAAAAATATGTTGGAAAAATGTTGAACATTCATCCATCTTTGTTGCCTAAGTATCAGGGGCTGAATACCCACCAAAGAGCAATTGATGCAAAAGACGATGTTCATGGCGTAAGTGTTCATTTTGTAACTGAAGAGTTAGACGGCGGTCCCGTTATTCTTCAGGCGCAAATACCTGTACTCAAGGATGATACAGCAGAAACATTAGCTAAACGCGTGCACGAACAAGAGCATATAATTTATCCTTTGGTGGTCAAGTGGTTCAGTGAACACAGACTTACTATGGAAGCAGATTATGCAGTTCTTGACGAAAAACAACTTCCTGCACACGGCGCGCACTACCCACAATAAAAAAATAAGTGCCCTGCTGTTATGTGTGGGCGCTTTACTTCCTACTAGCCTAAATGCAGGCGAACTAACAGAGTATCAAGCCAGCTACGATATTTTACGCAAAGGTAAAAATCATGGCGAGGCAGTACGCGAACTTAAAAAAGTTGGCGAGCAAACGTATCAACTTACTTATCACAGCAATATTGAGTGGATGATTTTCTCTGACAAGCGAGAAGAAACCTCAGTATTTACTTTTTTAGATAACAAAGTCACTCCTCATCATTACAATATGGTGCGTACCGGCACCGGCCCAGATAAAGATTATAAAATAGACTTTGATACACAAAATAAAGTGGTCACCAGTA
Source organism: Pseudoalteromonas sp. 1CM17D (assembly GCF_023161805.1). Lineage (NCBI taxonomy): Bacteria > Pseudomonadati > Pseudomonadota > Gammaproteobacteria > Alteromonadales > Pseudoalteromonadaceae > Pseudoalteromonas > Pseudoalteromonas sp. 1CM17D. The sequence continues at coordinate 42,186 of NZ_JALNTP010000017.1, forward strand.
GTACTAGCGAATACCCGCTAAAGTGCGAATGGACTGACGAATTTCAAGATGCTATTTCGTATCAAGTACAAGTACGCGAAGGCTTAAAAAAAGGCGAAACTTATTTTTCGTTTCCGCTTATTGATAAAAAAGGCAATCGCCGCGACTACAACTTTGAAGTGGTTGGCAAAGAAATGATTTCGCTGCCAATTGGTAACGTAGAAGCTATAAAAGTAAAACGTTTATACGATAACGATAAACGCCAAGCCCTTGCCTGGTTTGCACCAGAAATGGACTACATGCTTGTACGTATGTGGAAAGGTGAAAAAGGCATGGAGCAGTTTGAAGTACAAATGAATTCATTTACCGTTACCCAGCCTGTTTCTACTCCAGTTAGCGAGAGCAGCGAAGTAAGATCAGAAGCGCCGTAAACACGGTGATAGCAAACACAAAAAAACGCGATTTTATATCGCGTTTTTTTGTGTTTGCTTTTAGGCTATTTAACTAAATTAGTTCGCCCATTTTAAATAACGCAAACTCCCCTGGCTGCATTTTTTGCCAGCGTTCGTCGTTGGTTAATGGCCGTGTAGCTATTACTGTTACTACATCGTTTGGGGTGGTTTCTTCGTTAAAATCAACTACCATATCGGCATCAATTAACGTTGCTTTACCAAATGGTGCTCGACGCGTTATGTAGTGTAAGTTATTAGTGCAGTACGCCAATACAAATACGCCATCGGTCAATAACATATTAAATACGCCCTTTTCACGTAGCGTATGCGAAAGCTTAGCCGCGTATCTAAATACAGAGGCCATATTAGAGGGGCGTTTTGGGTATTTTTCACGAATTTTATCTAGCAACCAACAAAACGCCAGCTCACTGTCGGTGTTGCCCACAGGGCGATAATATTGTGGTTTTAAATCGTGATAGTTAGATAACTGGCCATTATGTGCATAGGTAATTTCGCGCCCCCAAAGCTCACGAGTAAACGGGTGGGTATTTTCAAGGCACACTCGACCACGGTTGCCTTGGCGAATATGGCTAATTACCGACACGCTTTTAATGGGGTAAGCTTTTACTAGCTTGGCGATTTCTGATTGATAGCTTGGCTCAGGATCTTTAAAGGTTCTACACCCTTTACCCTCGTAAAACGTAATACCCCAGCCATCTTTATGCGGGCCAGTATTACCACCGCGCTCTAATAAACCTGAAAAACTAAAACAAATATCCGTAGGTACGTTGGCTGACATGCCAAGTAATTCACACATTAATAAACTAACCCTTAAAAAATACGTATAAATAGCGCTGTACTTTACTGTGCGCTACAACAGACATACTTACTTAAAAAAACTTTTTTGGCTAGCTGATTTACTGATTTTTAGCGCTTAAATAATCGCTGCGATTGAATTAAACGCAGCAGTGGTGCATGCTTGTTCCTTATAAAGGGAATATTGATAAGCATAATGGCTAGTTTGTCGTTAATTTAACGCTGTAATGTACTTGAAACTTACGCTCACTAGCGCTACTCTAACTGAGGTGGTCTGACCTCTATTAAGGAATAAGCAATGACACTCATATTTACACTCGGTTTAATCGCACTGCTCAGCATCGCGGTTTACCACAGAGCGAGTTGGAACACAGCACTTGGTGTTTCTGCCGCAACATTATTAATTGGTACCTTTGCAGGTGCTTTTGGTTTAATTAGCTGGTTGATCTTTTTGATCATCGCAGTTCCTCTTTCTGTTACTGGCATTCGTCAGCAATATATAATCAAGCCGATTTTTACTACCTTTAAAAAAGTAACGCCGAGCATGTCTGACACTGAAAAGTCAGCAATCGATGCCGGTACTACGTGGTGGGAAGCTGATTTGTTTTGTGGTAACCCAGATTGGAAAAAGCTACACCAATACCCAGTTCCAAAACTGACTATTGAAGAGCAAGCCTTTATTGATGGCCCTGTAGAAGTAGTATGTAGCATGCTAGATGATTGGGAAGCAACACACGAGCTTACCGATTTACCGCAAGATGTATGGCAATATCTAAAAGATAATAAATTCTTTGCCATGATCATCAAAAAAGAATACGGCGGTTTAGAGTTTTCTGCGTTTGCACAATCATGTGTTCTGCAAAAGTTAACCAGTAAATCGACCTTACTATCGTCAATTGTAGGTGTACCTAACTCGTTAGGCCCTGGTGAATTACTACAGCACTACGGTACAGAAGATCAAAAAAATCATTATTTACCGCGCTTAGCCCAAGGCCAAGAAATTCCATGTTTTGCATTAACTTCGCCAGAAGCAGGCTCTGACGCGAGCTCAATTCCTGATTACGGTGTTGTGTGTAAAGGGCAATGGAACGGTGAAGAAGTAGTAGGTATTAGCCTTACTTGGAACAAGCGTTACATTACTCTTGCACCAGTGGCTACAGTACTTGGTCTTGCCTTTAAACTACAAGATCCAGATGGTTTACTAAGCGACAACAAAGAGCCAGGCATTACCTGTGCACTTATTCCAACTAACACGCCAGGTGTTGAAATTGGTCGTCGCCACTTCCCGCTTAACGTACCATTTCAAAATGGCCCGACTCGCGGTAAAGATATTTTTGTACCCCTTGATTACATTATTGGTGGCCCAGAAATGGCTGGCCAAGGCTGGCGCATGCTGGTTGAATGTTTATCGGTTGGCCGTGCAATTACATTGCCGTCAAACTCTGCCGGTGGCATTAAAACAATTGCCGTAGCAACAGGTGCATATAGCCGTATTCGTCGTCAGTTCCGTTTACCAATTGGTAAAATGGAAGGTGTTGAGGAGTCACTGGCTAAACTTGCAGGTTACGCTTACAGCTCAGATGCAGCAGTTAGTATGTCAACGGGTGCGGTAGATTTAGGTGAAAAGCCATCGGTTGTTTCAGCTATTATTAAATACCACCTAACCGAGCAAATGCGCGAGTCGACCATTCATGCAATGGACGTACTTGGCGGTAAAGGGATTATGCTTGGGCCAAATAACTATTTAGGTCGTGGCTATCAAGGTGCCCCTATTGCTATAACAGTAGAAGGTGCCAACATCTTGACCCGTAATATGATTATTTATGGTCAAGGTGCAATTCGCTGTCATCCATTTGTACTAACCGAGCTTGGTGCTTGTGAAATTGAAGACCGCGAAGAAGCGCTTAACGTATTTGATAAAGCGCTAATGGGCCACATTGGCTTTACAATGTCGAACCTTGTACGTACTAAGTGGCTTGCGCTTAGTGGTGCACGTTTTACTAGCGTACCGTACAAAGACGACACCGCAGAGTTTTACCGTATAGCATCACGCTTTAGTGCATCGCTTGCGCTTATGTCTGACATTAGCATGGCGGTATTTGGTGGCTCGCTTAAACGTAAAGAACGTATTTCAGCACGTTTAGGTGACTTACTAAGTTACTTATATTTAGTGTCTGCAACGCTTAAACGTTATAACGACGAAGGCCGTAAACAAGAAGATTTAGCCCTAGTAAAATGGAGCTGTCAGGATCATCTTTACCACTGCCAACGTGCCCTTGCTGATTTAATCAATAACATGCCCTCTGCCCCATTACGTGGCGTATTAAAAGTATTGTTATTCCCGTTTGGTCGCCCGGTTCGTAAACCTACCGACAAACTTGAGCATAAATTAGCACAACTACTCCAAGTACCTAGCGAAACGCGTAACCGTTTAGCAAGCTATGTTTACTTAAAAGATGAGCCACTAAACCTAGTTGGCCGTCAAGAGCAAACACTTAAAGACGTACTGGCTGTAGAGCCGTTATTTGAACGAGTATGTAAAGAAAAAGGCCTTAAACTGCCATTCTTCCAACTTGATAAAGTAGCGCAAATGGGCCTTGAAGCTGGCATATTAAGCCAAGCAGAAGCTGATAAATTAGCCGCTGTTGAAAAAGCCCGCTTAGACGTGATTAACGTTGATGACTTTGACCCAGCTGATTTATTAGCAGGCAAAGCCGCACGTAAAAGTGAAGACAGCAAAGCAGATGCAGCTTAACCCGTTAGGTTAACGCAGCCAACAGTCCGCCTGTTGTGATCATCCAAACCAGCGCGTAATGCGCTGGTTTTTTTTGCACGATAGCTTGTTGGAGTGCGCACCAAATAATGCCAGTTAATAGCAACAAGCCACTTGCTTGATTGAATAAAGCAAAAAAACCAATAAGCGAAAATAAGAGCACAATTAAACTAGGAACAAATTGGCCAATAAAAAATGCTGTTTGCTTATTCTGCATTTTAAAAAACACACTATATTGTTGATGTAGATGACTACAATCAAATTGTAATGAACTACTAAACAACACCACAAAGGCTAGTGACAAAATACTAAATATATCAGCTAAATTAGCGCGCTCTTGTAGTAGTACCTCAAATGCCATAAATACGCACAACAATAAAGCACCTCGCCAAATCAAAGCCCAGCTGTTGTGTATAAAAAACATTAGCCAAAAGCCTGTAAGTGAGCTTAGATCTAACTTAGCTGCAAAATTTAAAGGTGCCATTAAGGTGCTTAAGGCAAATAACAGCACAAAGCCACACTGATAACTCAGTGGACTTACATCAAACGGTAACATTAGCCACATTGCAGATAACAAAAATCCATAAACAAGCGCTATTGGCTTGTATAAGCATAAAATGCCGAGGATAAATTGTAATAGTAAAAACACCAAAAAATGCGGCACCCTAAGCCACTGGTCTATGCTCAGGTCAATCGCGATAACAAGGCTTGCAATCAACCAGCCATTACTTAACAGCAAAAGCTTTATATCCACCAAACCAAGCCAATACCGCTTTACCAATGTCTGTTGAAACGCTCGTTGGGCTGAGTTTTTTATTGCGGACTTCATTGCGCTCAACATTACACTTTGTAGCAGCAAATACAGCCAAGCCATTTTCGCACCATATTGAGGTGCATCACTACTATCAATAATTTTTCCAAGCCCTAAAAAAAGTAGCAATATCAAACCCAACACTGACGAGCCTAACACCACTAAAAATAACACCCCAAAGCTTTTCAGTTGTAATAATAATTGTGTAAGTTCAGTCTTGTATGCCAGAAAACGATAATCCATAAAAGAGCGGTATTGGCCAATTGATTGTTTTAAATTTGCAATCATAAAGGCATACACTCAAAGCCATGCAGTAAAAAAGGCTCGGGCTCGTGACAGGTAATAATTATTTGACCTTGTGGCTTATTTACTAAATATTCATCAAGTAAAATTAATAAATACTCAATACTCGCTTGATCAAGCGCTGCACTGGGTTCATCTAACAGTAAATACGGTGCATCGCGCATAAGCGCTAAAATTAACTGACACTTCTTTTGGTTCCCTGATGATAGAGCGTCAAAGCGCGTATTTAGAAATTCATTAAAATTAAATCCATCGACTATAGCTGTTGGCCAACAACAACCAAATGTATTTGAGGATAAGTTAATTATTTGCTTTGCTGTTAAAAAGTCGGGTAAAGCAATACTGTCAGAGGTAATAGCAATTTGCTTATGTGGTTCGGTTAATGTGTTTCCAGAAAACAAAAGCTCACCACTTTCGTAAGTTTCAAGCCCCGCTAACATCATCAATAAAGTTGTTTTCCCTTGGCCATTAGGTGCTTCGATGCATATTTTAGGTGCACAGAATCGCACGTTATAACCATTGTACAATATGTTTTCAGCAAACTGTTTATGTAACCCAATGACTTCTATCATAAATACCCACTTTTCAACGAGTTATCATTATAGCGAATACTTATATAAAAACGATTTATGGTTTGTAACACTTTATTACTGTTTGCATATCAGAAATACTTGCGTTTGAAAAACGTTCGGTTAACACTTCTAAATGAAATATAACTATAAACCAAGGAATGTACCTATGAAAAAAGCCCTCAAACTTGCCTGTATTACCTGTGCTGTATCTCTTGCATCAGCGGGTTGCAATCAATCTAATAGTTTAGTCACTAGCGCTGTAAAAACTGAGCAAACACAACAAGTAAAAACCTACGACGCAAAAACTTTTTTTGACACCACCTCTATTATGGGCAGTAGTTTTTCACCAAGTGGTGATAAAGTGTTAGTCAGTAGCGATGAAAGCGGCATTTACAGCTTATACGAAGTCAATGTTAAAACCGGTAGTAAAACCCGCTTAACTAATTTTGAAGACAGTACTTACCCAGTACGCTATTTCCCTAATGATGAGCGTATATTGTTTACCAAAGACTCAGGCGGTAACGAACGGTACCATGTTTACGTGCGTGAAGTTGACGGTTCAATCAAAGATTTAACCCCTAGCGATGAAACACGAGCTGGCTTTGCAGGTTTTACAAAAGACGGCAGCCAGTTTTTTATCTCAAGTAATCAGCGTGATGCCAAATTTATGGATTTATATCGTGTAGATAGTGAAACCTATAAAGTGTCTCCTGTTTATCAAAATGAGCTCGGATTAGATGTTGGCGCCATTAGCCCCGATGGACGCTTTATTGCTTTATCTAAAAATAATAGCAATAAAGACAGTGATACATACATTCTTGACACTTATAAAAAAACCCTCAAGCCACATCTTATATCCCAGCATGATGATCCCGCACAATATACGCCTGAAACCTTCTCTGCTGATGGTAAATATTTATATTACTCTACAGACGCAAAAGGCGAGTTTTCACAAATGTGGCGCTATGAGTTAGCCACAGGTAAGCACACGCCGGCTTTAGAAGATGAGTGGGACGTAACCTTTATCTATTTTTCTAAATCTGGTCGCTACCAAGTAAGTGGTGTCAATGCCGATGCCAGTACCAAAGTGTCTATTTTAGATACTCTGACAGGTAAACAAGTTGCTATGCCCGCCCTACCCAATGGTAATTTACACGGTGTGAATTTCTCAAGTGACGAGAAAACCATGGCGTTTTATTTAAACTCAGACACCTCACCAAGCAATTTATTTGTTTGGCAAGTCGGTAGTAATAAAGCTAAGCAGCTTACTAACACATTAAGTAAAGACATAGATCAAAACGACTTAGTAGAGAGCACCATTGTGCGCTTTAAAAGTTTTGATGATCTAGAAATACCAGGCGTGTTGTATAAACCAAAACAAGCCAACAGAAACAATAAAGTACCTGCGCTGGTGTGGGTGCATGGTGGTCCTGGTGGGCAAAGCCGTACTGGTTACAGAGCAATGCAACAACATTTAGTTAATCATGGCTATGCTATTTTTGCAGTTAACAACCGAGGGAGTTCAGGATACGGCAAAACATTTTTTCATTTGGATGATAAAAAGCACGGCACTGACGACTTACAAGATATTGTGTACGGTAAAAAGCACCTGCAGAGTTTAGAGTGGGTTGATGCCGATAAAATTGGCATCATAGGGGGCAGCTACGGCGGCTTTATGACTGCTGCAGCCCTTGCTTTTGAGCCGGAAGAATTCAAAGTCGGTATTAATATTTTTGGGGTTACTAACTGGGTAAGAACGCTAAACTCAATTCCACCCTGGTGGGAGAGTTTTAAAAAGGCGTTGTACGATGAAATGGGCGACCCTGCAACAGATGGTGAGCGTCATCGGGCTATATCGCCACTATTTCATGCTAAAAATATCACTAAACCTTTAATGGTAATACAAGGCGCTAACGATCCACGTGTTTTACAAGTTGAAAGCGATGAGCTCGTTGCCGCAGTCAAAGCCAATGACGTGCCAGTAGAGTATGTATTGTTTGATGATGAAGGGCATGGTTTTACTAAAAAAGAAAACCGTATAACAGCCTCTAACGCTTACTTAAAATTTTTAGATACCTATCTAAAATAGCGCTTAAGCCCATACAACTATGGGCTAAATTTAAGATAAAAGCTGTGTGCTTGTTCGCATACAGCTTTTTATGCGTGACGCGTTAATTTTGGTTCTAATACCGCCAGAGCTAAACCTAAAACAGCTGCAAATAATCCAATAAACTCAAGCCAAGTATTACCTGCATGTGATATGTAGCGTGGGACAGCATCTGTTGTATAAACACGTTTACCACCCGTCACTTCTTCGACAAATGATTCACCGATATACTCATCCATTAATTTAAAAAGTTCAACACGCCTAGCAAGCATCTCTTTAAGTTTTGCTGTACGCTTTTCAGCACTGGGATCTATTATATAATCTTTCCAATGATTGAAAACATTGAGTGGTTCATCATTTTTAATAATTCCAATTGAGCGATACTCATAAAAATGTTCGTTAAACACATAATTTTTATGGCCTGCATAAAATAGTGCACACCCAAACGAAATTAAAAACATTGCTAAATAAATCAATTTACGCTGAGTTACTGAAGTGCTCACAGCTTTATTTTTATACCACTGCTCAACATCCGGTATCTGCATAAGCCTGGTTTTATCATGACTTGATACAAGCGGCTTCATAAACTCATCAATTGAAAGATCTAATGCTATCAATAAGGCTCTAAATATTTCATTCGAGGGAATTGATTTATCGTTTTCAAGTTTTGATATATACCCAAACCACCTCAAGATGCAGAATTCAGCGTCTCACAGGGGCTTAATATCAAGGCGTTACTTTGCAACAATGGCAGTCCCTTTTAAGAAGTAACAACGATGAGAGTAAGTGCCTGTGAAACGCCCAAAGGGTTGGTTTAAAAGCGATTGATACTGCGTTATTGATTTTAACAATAGAACCACTATTAATTGCAATCAATGCCTTGCCTAAATCGCTTTTAATTCCAACTGAAACTCGCATCTTGAGGTAGTTTGGGTATGATTTTGCTCTATCCCCACTTGCTGAGCGAACTCTGGTTGGCTCAATTTTTTATTATTTCTAAGCTGCTTTACTTGTTGACCTAGTGTGCTCATTTTAGTGCTTCCTTTTTTAAAGTGAGACTAGATTCTTGGCTATTCATGCAGATATAAGAAGCTGAATATTAAAGAATAGGCAGGAATATTAGCAGGTTAGCATTAAGTAGTCGATTATTTAGCTGATAGCTGATTGATCTGACTCCATAAAAGTAGACACCTATTTAGGAGTCAGTTCTCATGAAAGTAAAAGCGTTTCGTAAACATAC
>NZ_JALNTP010000018.1:0-47525 GCF_023161805.1 Pseudoalteromonas sp. 1CM17D
GATAGCTGATAGCTGATAGCTGATAGCTGATAGCTGATAGCTGATAGCTGATAGCTGATAGCTGATAGCTGATAGCTTTAACACTTATCTATCAAAGCTTAAAAAACCTGCTTGCTTAATTATCCATCTAAGCGTAAAATGCGCGCTCATTTCGGCTTTTACACTATTAATTCCTTGCCTTAAACCGACCGGCCGAAACGGTAGAAGGCTCTATTAACCGTAAGGAATATCCATGCGTCATTACGAAATCGTATTCATGGTTCACCCTGATCAGAGTGAGCAAGTATCTGGTATGATCGAACGTTATACTGGTTCTATCACTGAAGCTGGTGGTACTATCCACCGTCTTGAAGACTGGGGCCGTCGTCAACTGGCTTACCCAATCAACAAGCTTCACAAAGCTCATTATGTTCTTATGAACGTTGAAGCACCTACTGAAGTAATCAGCGAGCTAGAAACTACTTTCCGCTACAACGATGCAGTGCTTCGTAACTTAGTTATGCGTACTAAAAATGCAGTAACTGAAGCGTCTCCTCTTGCAAGAGAAGAGAAGAAAGAAGCACCAGCTGCTTAATTGTTTTGAGTCCTAGCATGGCACGTAGTCAGCAGTTAGTGTAATGGTTAGCCCATATATGAATCAGCTGGTTATATCGGGGGTTGTTTGTAAAACACCCAAGTTTAGCCAAAGCCCTGCAGGCATACCGCATTGTATTTTTGTTGTAGAACATAAATCGATGCAAACCGAAGCAGATCTTAACCGTAATAGTTACGTTAGGCTTCAGGTTGTTGCCAGTGGTAAGCAAATGCAACAACAGACTCAACATTTGCACGTTGGGCAGGCATTGCAAGTGAGTGGTTTTTTAAATCGCCACGAAGGTCGTAACGGCCTTAGCCAATTGGTTTTGCATGCTCAGCATATAGAAAGAATTATTTGAGGAATTAATCTCATGGCACGTTATTTCAGACGTCGTAAGTTCTGCCGCTTTAAAGCGGAAGGCGTACAACAAATCGATTACAAAGATCTAGCTACTCTTAGAAACTATGTTACAGAAAGTGGCAAAATCGTACCTAGCCGTATTACAGGTACTAGCGCTAAATACCAGCGCCAGCTAGCAACTGCTATTAAGCGTGCTCGCTACTTAGCCCTTCTTCCATACACTGACTTACATAAGTAAGCAGCGGATTAACAGTTTTTAAAAGGTGTAGAAACATGCAAGTTATTCTACTAGATAAGATCGCTAACCTAGGTGGCCTAGGTGACCAGGTTGTTGTTAAATCTGGCTTCGCACGTAACTTCCTTTTCCCGCAAGGTAAGGCAGTTCCTGCAACTAAAGCAAACATTGAAACGTTTGATGCTCGTCGCGCAGACTTAGAAGCGAAAATCGCTGAACAGTTAACTGCAGCACAAGCACGCGCTGACAAACTAGAAGCATTAGCAGAAGTTACTTTAGTATCTAAAGCTGGTGACGAAGGTAAGCTATTCGGTTCAATCGGTACTCGTGACATCGCTGACGCTATCTCAGCTGTTGGTGTTGAAGTTGCTAAATCAGAAGTTCGTTTACCTCACGGTACTATCCGTGAAACTGGCGAATTCGACGTTGCAATCGCAGTACACTCAGACGTAACAGCTACTATTAAAGTAATCGTTATTGCTGAAGCTTAATTTTTAATTAAGCCCAAAAAGCCGTGCTTTTAGCGCGGCTTTTTTGTATCTAAAATTCCTCTTTAATACCCATCTAATAGCTCTATATAAAATTATTTAACTATTTTTATTATTAGTTTAAACCTTTCTTGTCTGTCTTTGCGTCTTAGTAATCAATACACTCATTAATACACGTTTTTAAATAAAAATAATTAAAAGGCGACATCACGGATGTTACACACAAAACCCGAGCACACGCCCCTATGCGACCTTGCACTCATTGAGCGTGTTAAAGCGGGGGATCAAAATGCTTATAAAGCATTATATGAGCTGCATATAAAGCGTGTTTACGGTTTATGTTTGCGCTTATTGGCCGATGAAGCGCACGCTGAAGATGCCGCCCAAGAGGTGTTTGTACAGGTGTGGCATAAAATAGCGCAGTTTGACGGGCGCTCACAATTTTCTACTTGGCTATATAGCGTAGCAAGCAACATTGCGATTAGTTATGTACGCAAGCACAAAAGCTGGTTAAACAAAGTTGTGAGCATAGAACAAAGCGGTATGGATGAGCAAAGCGCGCAAAGCTGTAAGGGATTAAACGGGTTAGATAAATTAATTGTTCGCCTACCAGAGCGCGCCCGCATGGTGTTTGTTTTATATGCCATTGAAGGCTACCGCCACGAAGAAATAGCCCAGCAATTGGGGATGGCAGTGGGGTCGAGTAAGTCGCAATATCATCGTGCAAGGCAGTTATTACAAGAGTGGTACGAGTATGAGTAAACAAAATTTTGATGACTACTTAAACGAGTCTTTAAACAATTTAAATAAAGACATAGCGCCTAATAAAGCACTTTGGCAGGGCATTGAGCACGCCATAGTTACAGCTAAGCCACCTGCTGTTAAAGCGCCATTATGGCCTAAATTTAGCGCTATTGCTGCGTGCAGTGCAGCGGCGTTATTAGCAATAAATATATTTATGAGCAATAACGAGCCAAGCCAAGTGGCTGCTATGAGCGATTATTTTAAAGCGCAAAAGCAAAGTTTATTAGTGCAGTACAAAAACCAGGATGCACTTACCAATAACTGGCAAGCACAGTTACAAGAGCTTGAAGAAGCAGAGCAAGCAATTAAACAAGCACTTGAAAACGAGCCACAAAATCAGGCATTACTGACCATGTTGGCGCAAGTTTACCAGCAACAACTCGACTTAATTAACAAGGTGCATGCACCGCGTTGGCAGCAAATATAGGGGAATAACATGAAAGCAATTTTACTTGGGCTAAGCCTATTACCACTGAGCGTTTTAGCGGGCGAAAAAATAGATAAGCAAATAGAGGTGCCAAGCGGCGGCACTATTTTTATTGAAAACCAACGCGGCGATGTAAACATAACCGGCTGGGATAAAAATGAATTTAAAGTCTCCGGCGAGCTTGATGATAAAGCACAAGGGTTTGAGCTTAAAACGACAGGCAATAAAACCGAATTTATAGTAAAAATGCCACGCAATTTGGGGTGGGGTAACAATGGAGATGGCTCTAACTTAACGGTATTTATGCCAAAAAGCAGTCGCTTAGAATTTGCTGGCGTAAATGTGTCAGTGACTGCAAAAACACTTAAAAAAGGCGCTGAGGTTGATGTTGTTAATGGTGAAATTACGGTAGATGACATTAGCGGCACTGTTAAATTAAGCACCGTAAATGGCGATGTAAACGCACAGAACTTAAGCGGCAATATTCAATTTGAAACCGTAAACGGTGAAATAAACGATAAGCAATCAAGCGGAGAGCTGCGTTTTAGTGCCGTAAATGGCGATATTAAATCAAGCACAACCGCAAACGACGTACGATTAGAAAACGTAAATGGCGATATCGATTTTACATTATCGAGCATAAAAAGCTTACGTATTAATACTGTAAACGGCGAAGCTGAAATACACATCAGTGAGTTGCTAAAAGGAGCTGATGTTCGCTATGAGTCGGTAAGTGGTGATGCTGATTTTTACTTCCCGCAAAGCGTGTCGGCTCAGTTTGAGATTAAAGCGCACGCCAACGGTAAAATTATTAATAAAGTTACCAACGATAAAGTGACTAAAGCTAAATATGGCCCTTCTAGTGATTTAGAGTTTAGTGCCAATGGTGGCAGCGCAAGTGTTGAAATGGATACTATAAGCGGGCGAATTGAGCTGCGAACTAAATAACGCTAATTAGCGTTAATGATTACAAAAAGCAGGAAAAGATTTCCTGCTTTGCTATTTGCACAGCCCCGCCAAGTCGATAGAATAGAGCCATTCAATTTTAGTACTGTGAAGTTATGGCCAAACCAGATAAGCAAGTCGATACCCTTAAAGTTCCTCCCCATTCAATAGAAGCTGAACAATCTGTTTTAGGTGGCTTAATGCTTGATAACCAAGCTTTTGACCGCGTAGCAGAGCTGGTTGTTGCGCAGGACTTTTATACCCGCACCCATAAGCTTATTTTTGAAGCCATGACCGCGCTTGCTGAAGTGGGCGATCCAATAGATTTAATCACAATTTCAGAAAGTCTTGAAAAAAATAACCAACTAGCAGGCATTGGTGGTTTTGCTTACTTAGCTGAAATAGCTAAAAACACCCCAAGTGCTGCGAATATCGATGCATACGCCAATATTGTGCGTGAGCGCGCGGTAGTACGCGAAATGATTGGCGTAGCTAATGAAATAGCCGAAGCTGGTTTTAACCCAGAAGGGCGCACCAGCCACGACTTATTAGACTTTGCCGAGAGTAAAGTATTTAAAATTGCTGAGCAACGTACAAAAAGTACCGAAGGCCCGCAAAGCATTCATAACATTCTTGAAAAAACCGTCGATAAAATCGAAGAGCTATACCAGTCGCCGCAAGACGGTGTAACCGGTGTAAGCACTGGGTATGCTGATTTAGATAAAATGACAGCAGGTATGCAGCCTTCTGATTTAATTATTGTTGCAGCACGTCCTTCAATGGGTAAAACCACCTTTGCGATGAACCTTGCTGAGCACGCCGCAATGACGCAAGACAAGCCTGTGCTTATTTACTCATTAGAGATGCCCTCTGAACAAATTATGATGAGGATGTTGGCATCACTTGGTCGTATTAACCAAACTAAGGTACGTACTGGCCAGCTAGATGATGACGATTGGGCACGTCTTTCATCAACTATGGGGCTGTTGATGGAAAAAGGCAAAATGTATGTTGATGATGCATCGGGGCTTACACCTACTGATGTACGCTCACGTGCAAGACGTATAGCGCGCGACCACGGTGGTATTAGTATGATCATGGTCGATTACCTTCAGTTAATGCGCGTACCTAGTTTATCAGATAATCGTACTTTAGAGATTGCCGAAATATCGCGTTCATTAAAAGCGCTCGCTAAAGAGTTACAGTGCCCGGTTATTGCGCTTTCGCAGCTAAACCGTACGCTAGAGCAACGTGCCGATAAACGCCCAATTAACTCAGATTTACGTGAGTCGGGTTCGATAGAGCAAGATGCCGATTTAATCATGTTTATATACCGTGATGAGGTATACAACGAAGACAGCACTGAAAAAGGCATCGCCGAAATTATCATAGGTAAACAGCGTAACGGCCCAATTGGTAAAGTGCGCTTAACCTTCCAAGGGCAATTTTCTCGCTTTGATAATTACGCGGGGCCAGCAGTTGATGATGAATACTAATGCGCCTAGCCACTGCCGAAATTAACCTAACCGCCCTTGCGCATAACTTATCGCAGGTAAAACGTTTTGCGCCAAATAGCAAAATAATGGCGGTATTAAAAGCCAATGCGTATGGGCATGGTTTAGTAAAAATTGCCCAGCACTTAAATAGTGCTGATGCTTTTGCTGTTGCCCGAATTGATGAAGCCCTCGCACTGCGCGCCGGCGGTTTAACAAAGCCAATAGTGCTGCTTGAAGGTTTTTTTAATAAAGCCGACTTACCTATTTTATTGGCTAATAATTTTCAAACTATTGTGCACGACGAAAACCAGCTTGCAGCAATAGAAAATGCCACCTTAGATGCGCCAATTACTTGCTGGCTAAAAATAAACACCGGCATGCACCGATTAGGTATAGCACCGGAGCAGTTTGACGCGTTTTATAGTCGCTTGCAGCGCACACCCAATGCTAAAAGCACCATTAATTTGATGACCCATTTTTCGTGTGCCGATGATACGCACAATACTAAAACGGCGCAGCAAATTAGCTTATTTGATACGCTTGTAAAGGGCATAGATCAAGCACATTGTTTATCAAACTCGGCCGGTATTATAGCTTGGCCAGCAGGACACGGTGATTGGATACGCCCAGGACTTATGCTTTATGGGGTGTCGCCAATGGCAAACTGCACAGGGCAAGAACACAATTTAAAGCCGGTCATGCGTTTAACCACAAAGGTGATTGCAGTGCGTGATGTTACCGCCCATGAGCGAGTAGGGTACGGAGGCCGTTGGCAAAGTGATAAACCAACCCAATTAGCCGTAGTGGCTATGGGTTATGGCGATGGCTATCCGCGTCATGCCAAAGAAGGCACACCGGTTATGATTGCAGGGCAGCGTTACGGTATTGTAGGCAGTGTGTCTATGGATATGATAAGCATTGATATAGGCGAAAACGAGCACAATGTTAAAGTAGGCGACAGCGTTACAATGTGGGGGCCGGAGCTTCCGGTTGAAGAAATAGCCCACTGCGCCGATACTATCCCTTACGAATTACTGTGTAATATTACACCGCGCGTAAGTTACGAGTACCAGCGATAGTTAATAAGTGATATTTATTCTTTAATAAAGTAAATATCACTAAAGCCCATGCGGGCAAATTCTTGGTCACGAAAGTTACGTACAGCCGAAGAGCCTTTTGAGGTCATTTCTATTTGGCGTACCATGTTTAAGTAGTTAGTTAAATCAATACCTTCGGCAGCGGCAATAGCTTGATACATGTCGTGGTATTTGTCTTTTGCGAAGTTAATTTCGCGCGGTTGGTTTTTAAATGTATAGGTTATTCTGCGTGCCATAATAAGCTCAGCTAATTGAGTGTGAGTGTAATTTTACACTGTATTGAACTGGCATTGAACGATTTGTTGAAATCAAATAATTAAAAGTAGAGTTTAAAATGAAATTATCAGTAGAGATCAGTAAATACCCACTTCATCAAGATTACATCCCGTTTATTAAGGGCTTTATTGACCGTTTGAACGAATACGACAACTTAAAAGTGATCACCAATACGCTTTCTACGCAAATTTTTGGCGATTACGATTTAGTAATGCAAGTGCTAAACACCGAGATTAAACGCTCGTACGAAGAGTTTGGTAAGGCTATTTTTGTTTGTAAGTTTTTATCTGGCGATTTATCTCCAGAGTAATCGCCTTTATTTAACGTGTATTAAAAACGGTAACCGCACACATGGATTTTTTAACACAAACCTTAAGTGGTTTTACAGCAATGTCGCATTGGGAATATATTGCGGTAGGGTTGTCTATTGCTTATTTATTACTGGCAATAAAAGAAAGCCTATGGTGTTGGCCTGCCGCTTTTTTTAGCACGCTTATTTATACCATAATGTACTGGAATGGCGCGCTGCTTATGGAGTCGCTACTCAATTTTTATTACATGTACATGGCTGTATTTGGCTGGATGGTATGGCGCAAAGGCAAAGCAGATAATATTAGTATTACCTCATGGTCTACACAACGCCACGCCATTCTTATAGGCGCTACGAGCTTAGCGGCCATTATTATTGGCTATGTAATGCAAAACTACACCCACGCCGATTTTGCCTACCTAGATAGCTTTACAACCTGTTTTGCGGTGGTAACCACGTATTTGGTTGCTAAAAAAGTACTCGAAAACTGGCTGTATTGGATTGTTATTGATGCGGCCTCTATGTATTTGTATTACGAAAAAGGCTATTACCCAACGCTCGCGCTATTTATTTTTTACACTATTATGGCCGCGTGGGGATTTAAAACCTGGTACGAAGAGTACGAGCAAAGCCAAGCTAAGCCATTAGCGCAATTATAACGCATGTATCGTAATCCAAATATTGCCGCGTTATGTCGTGAGTTTGTGGCACCTGAGCACGTGCTACAAACCACTAAATTAGTGAATGGTTTAAGTAACGACAATTACCTAATAAAAACCGCACAGCAAAACTACTTATTAAAATGCTACAAATCGCATTGGCCTAAAATAGGGCTACAAGCCCAAACTGCACTTAGCCAACATAACGTTTGCCCTAAACCCATTTGGCTCGATAAGGCTAACAGGCGAGCTGCATTTCGCTATATTTGTGGTGATATTGCTACTAATAATTACAGTATTGACTTAGTTGAGAAGTTGGCACGCGTTCATAGTTACCCTCTAGCTACACAGCCAATGGATATTGCAAAAGAGCTTGCGTATTACGCTACTAGCAATATATATCAACAGCACAGCCGCTTAATTGAAGATACGCTAAGCGCCATTAGTAACATGCCCTACAACAGTGGCTTTTGTCATAACGATTTAGTTAAAGATAACCTAATAGTAAATTCAAGTGGCATGTATTTAATTGACTTTGAATATGCGCAAACAAACGACGTGTATTTCGATTTAGCGGCACTTGCGGTTAGCTTAGAGCTAAATGCGCACGCAGAGCACACTTTGCTTGAGCAATACAGTGCCCAGCAAGCAATACCCAGTGAGTTTTATTGCGCTTATGACAAGCTACGTTACTTTAAAGTGGTGTTTTTGGTGTTGTGTATAGGGTGGTATGAGCAGCGCGACATAAATAATAAGGCAAGCACATTACGCGCGCAGCTAAATAAGTTATTAAGCGAAATAAAAGATTAAAGCCCGCCAAAACGCGCGGCAAGCTCTTTGTACTTCGCTACTTCGTCAGCATCAAATTGGGGCTCACCGTTTTCATCTTCAGACTTGGCAATAAGCAAGCTCTCACGAGCAAGGCGTTTTACCCGCTCGGCTTTTGCACCTAAAAACTCAGCCACTTGCTCAGTCGACATTAAACTCATAATTACATCCTCTATATAATCCGTAAGCATTCAGAACATGTTGCCAAACGGTTACTATTTTTTTATCGAATACCAATAAATAGCTTGTTTTTGGCAAGTTGTGAAGTGTTTTATCAAAAACAGTTTGATTTATAGGCATATAACTCAATGATGCTGGTATTTATTTAAAGATCTCTTTATTATTGCCAGTGCTAAAGCATTGATATCGCGAGTTAGTGTTTTAGCAACAAATGTGCTCTTGTGGTGAAATGGATATCACGTGGCCCTCCGGAGGCTAAGTTCTAGGTTCGATTCCTAGCAAGAGCGCCATTTGCTTTTTATTGTTTTCCTTGTTTACGTCTACCTTCATTTTAGTAGTCCTTTATAGTTATATGGTATTGCCCTCAACTCAAAAAGTAGACTTTTAGGGTTAAATAATGCTATTTAGTAGGCATATTTAATTGTAGAAAACGCTTCTGCCATGCTCATCGCGTTACCCATTTCAGAGCTCACCCCAGGTATGTTTGTTGACAGTGTTACCAAACAGCATGAAGGGCTCAACAGTATAAAAATAAAAACCAGTGGCTTAGTGCGAAACCAGGCAATTATAAAACGCTTAGTAACCGAAGGCGTTTTAGAGCTGCTTATCGACTTTACCAAAGGCGATGCCGCCATACCCGATAAGTACAAACCTAAGAGTGCGCCCCCACAAAAGAGCACCACATCAAGCAGTAAAACAAAACCACCCGCGGTAAAACCTGCGATTACCCTTGAGCAAGAATTTGCCAAAGCTAGCATCAACTTTGAGCAGCATAATCGCAAGCTGCAAGCTTTGTATGGCGATGTAACCACAGGGTTGTCGGTTAATTTAAAGGTGATTGATGAAATGGCTAACGATATAGTCAGCTCGGTATTTAGAAATACCAGTGCAATGACCATTTTAACCCGCATAAAAGACAAACATAGCTACAATTGGCGCCACATGATTAACTGCGCTATTTTCACCGCCGTGTTTGCTAAATATTTAGGATACAAAGAAGAAGCTGTGCAGCAGCTTGCTATGGGCGCGTTACTTCACGATTTAGGCCAAGCTAAACTCCCGCAGGGGATTATTTCTAGGCCAAGTAAACTCACTAGCAGCGAAATGGATATTATAAAACGCCATGTGGCTCAAGGTTTAGGTTTGGTTAAAGGTGAAAAAGGCATTACCCCCCTTATACTCGACATGATAGTTAACCATCATGAGCGATTAGATGGCTCAGGCTATCCGCGTGGTATTACAGCTGAAAAGCTTAGTCGCCCAGCGCGCATAATGGCGATTGTTGATGTGTACGATGCGTTAACAGCCGATAGACCGCATCAAGAAGGGGATGAACCCATTAATGCGCTGCGTTATTTGTTGGCTAACAAAGAGCTATTTGATGCAGAGCTAGTACAGCACTTTATTAAATGTTTAGGTGTGCACCCAGTAGGCACTATTGTTAAATTAACCAATGAGCGATTAGCTCTCGTGCTCGAGGGCAATAAATCAAATCCCATCAAGCCTAAAGTTAAGCTATTTTATAATGCTAAACACGGGCACCACGTCACCCCTAAAGACTTAGACTTAAATGAGCCTGATCAAAGTATTAAAATAGTCTCGAGTATCAAGCCACTCGACTATCAAATTAATTTGGCTCGTTTGTTAAAAGAGCACTTGTTGAATTAGCTTTTTTACAGCGCTTAAGTTTTTCGCGTTTAGCAGAAATATAAGCGCCTAAAAAACAACTCGCCATTAACGTTAGCCATAATAATGTTCCTTGCTGTACATGCAGTGCAATACAGCAAAAAGCTAACGACACTAATGCATTTAGCATGGCCCCTAACCAGTAATGGTTTACGGGGTTATCGCATTGGCCGGCTTGTGTGCAGGCACAATAGTTTGCTTTATAAAAACAAAACACACTGGCGCCACAAAAAATGAGCCCTGCAATAATAAGTAAAATGATCACCTATTTGCTTCCTTTGTGATTTTGTAATGAGTTTAAAATGCAGGGAATTACAAGTCAATCTAAATGATAATTAATTACAATTAGAGTATAAACTCTAATAACACATTTCTGCTCCGATGAGTTTTAAATAGTTGTTAAAATGTAGTTAAAAAACGTGTTTTTTGGTGTTTTTTGTCGCTTTGTTACAGTTTTTTATAAAAAATTAAGGTAGTGTAGCCAAGTTTAAAATCCTAATAACAACACATAGATACCCAAACGCTTGTTTGGTTAAGGACACAACAATGAAATTTTCTAAAACTCTTATTGCAGCTTCGCTTGCATTTGTTTCGGCTGATAGTTTTGCAGCCGCGTTTCAATTAGCAGAGCAAAACGCGTCAGGTTTAGGCCGTGCATACGCAGGTGAAGCATCTATCGCAGATGATGCGTCTGTTGTTGCTCGCAACCCTGCATTAATGACTTTATTTAAAGATAAGCAACTTAGTGTTGCTGCTATTGGTGTAATTCCAGATGTGAGCTTAGAAGGAACCGGTAACGGATATGGTTTCGATAATAGCGTATTAAATGATGACAGTATCGCTCCTAGTGCGATTATTCCGGCTGCTTATTTCACTATGCCTGTAAACGATAAAGTATCGGTTGGTTTTGGCGCGTTTTCTAACTTTGGCCTTGCGACCGAATTTGATGATGACTATGCTGCTGGTCAAATTGCTGGCGAGACAGAAATTTTCACAGTGAACATGAATGCAAGTGTTGCTTATAAAGTATCAGAGCAGTTTAGTTTTGGTATTGGTCTAAATGCAGTGTATGCAGAGGCTAAAATTATTCGTAAGTTCGGTGAAGTACCACCAGTAAACCCTGCAATTGCGTCTATTCCTGCAAGTGCCGATGCTGTTAACCTTGAAGGCGATGATATGGGTTATGGCTTAAACATTGGCTTAATGTATCAGTTAGATGAAAACAGCCGTTTTGGTTTTAACTACCGTAGCGAAACAGACATCACGTTTAAAGGTGAATACTCTAATGAGCTACCTACATTCATTGATGGTGGGTTGGACGGACAAATTGAGCTACCAGGCTCAGTTGAGATTACATTACCTGCAATTGCTGAATTTTCTGGTTCTCACCAGCTAGATGAAAAACTAGGCTTACACTACAGTGTACTATGGACCGGTTGGAGCAGCTTTGATTCGTTAGAGGCGCAAGTAACGAGTCCAACGGGTGATAAGTTTAGCGCATTTGAAAAAACGGAAGATTTTTCTGACGCACTTCGCTACTCGATAGGTGCTGATTACCAATATAGCGAAAACCTGTTATTGCGTGCTGGTTTTGCCTTTGATGAGTCGCCTGTATCACAGAAGCATCTATCAATTTCTATCCCTGATACAGACCGTTTTTGGTTCTCTTTTGGTGGTAATTACGCGATTGATAAAAACTCGAATGTTGATTTAGGTGTGAGCGTATTACGTGGTAAAACACAAACTTTCACTGAAACAGTAGAAAGTGACACTTTACCTCAGCAATGGTCTTTTGAATCTAAAGGTCACGCTGTACTTGTTGGCGCTCAGTACAACTACAAGTTTTAATGTAGCTGTGCCTTGAGGTTAATCGCAGGGCACAAAAAAGCCGCTCACTTTAACAGTGAGCGGCTTTTTTAATGCCTGCTAAATTGCTTTAGCAGGCAACTAAAATTATAAGCTTTCTATTTTAGTTTTTTGCTCAAGTAGCTTGGTTTTAGCATCAGTGAATTCAGCGAGCTTCGCGTTCTCTTTTGCAAGTACGGCTTCTGGTGCGTTATTTACAAACTTTTCGTTAGCCAGCTTGTTTTGCACTTGGGCTAGGCCTTTTTCTGCTTTTTCGAGTTGCTTGTTAATACGTGCAAGCTCTGCTTCAACATCAATTAAGCCCGCCATGGGGATCATAATTTCAAGGTTGCCAACATAGGATGTTGCACACGCTGGTGCATCGTCTTTGTTTTCAAGCAGGGTGAACGATTCAAGTTTAGCAAGCGAGGCAATAAATGACTCGTTCTCGTTAATACGGCGCACATCATCGCTTGATGCGTTAGCTAGCAACACGTTAAGTGGCTTACTTGGGCTAATGTCCATCTCACCACGAATAACACGAATTGCTAAAATAAACTGTTTAACCCACTCTAAGTCGTCCATAGCTTGGGCATCAACGTTTGCTTCATTATAAACAGGGAAGCCCTGTACCATGATGCTGGTGCCTTTAGTTTCAAGTCCTGCAAGTGGTGCAACGCGCTGCCAAATAGTTTCGGTAATGTATGGCATCATTGGGTGCATTAAGCGCAGTAGGCTTTCTAGTACCGTAATGAGTGTATTACGTGTACCACGTTGCTGTGCTTCATTGCCTTTAAATAATACCGGCTTAGTCAGCTCTAAGTACCAATCACAGAACTGGTTCCAAGTGAATTCGTAAAGTGTGTTAGCGGCTAAATCAAAGCGGTAGTTATCAAGGTGCTCAGTGTAGGTTTTAACCGTTGCTTCAAACTGACCTAATATCCAACGATCGGCTAATGAGAACTCTTTTTCAGCATCGTTGAAGCCACAATCTTGCTCTTCTGTGTTCATTAATACGTAACGGCTTGCGTTCCATAGTTTATTACAGAAGTTACGGTAACCTTCTAGGCGGTTCATATCCCAGTTGATATCACGACCGGTTGATGCCATTGCTGCAAGGGTAAAGCGAAGCGCATCGGTACCGTGTGCTTCAATACCATTTGCAAATACTTTGCGCGTGTCTTTTTCAATTTTAGCGGCAAGTTTAGGCTGCATCATGTTGCCAGTACGCTTTTGTACTAAATCTTCAAGCTCGATGCCGTCAATCATATCTAGTGGGTCAAGTACGTTACCTTTTGACTTAGACATTTTATCGCCGTTGTCATCACGTATTAGGCCAGTAACATACACTGTTTTAAACGGCACTTGTGGCTTACCATTTTCATCTTTTATAAAGTGCAGCGTCATCATGATCATACGCGCAACCCAGAAGAAAATAATATCAAAACCCGTTACTAACACGTCAGACGGGTGGAAGGTTTTTAAATCATCCGTGTTCTCTGGCCAACCTTGTGTTGAGAACGTCCAAAGCGCAGATGAGAACCAGGTATCAAGTACGTCTTCGTCTTGGCTTAGCGCAACATCATCGGCAATGTTGTTGTCGCGGCGTACTTCAGCTTCATCGCGGCCAACGTAAACGTTGCCTTCGCTGTCGTACCAAGCTGGAATACGGTGACCCCACCAAAGCTGGCGTGAAATACACCAATCTTGTACGTCGTTCATCCACGAGAAGTACATGTTCTCGTACTGTTTAGGCACAAACTGAATGTCGCCATTTTTAACGGCATCTTTTGCAGGTTCTGCAAGTGGCGCAACACGTACATACCATTGGTCGGTAAGGAGTGGCTCAATGACCACACCAGAGCGGTCGCCGTAAGGTACAGTTAACGCATGGTCTTCGATTTTTTCGAGTAAACCAAGTTCTTCAAATTCTGCGATAATCGCTTTACGCGCAGCAAAACGGTCTAGGCCGTGTAAGCGCTCAGGAATTGGCGCATCAAACTCAAGTTCTTTACCGTCAAAGGTGTATGTTTCACCTTGGCTAAGAATGGCTGCGTTTTTATCGAAAATATTGATCATTGGCATTTTATGACGCTTGCCAACTTCGTTATCGTTAAAGTCGTGTGCAGGGGTGATTTTTACACAACCCGTGCCTTTGTCTTTATCAGCGTGTTCATCTGCAACAATTGTGATACGACGATTTACGATAGGCAGTAAAATCTCTTTACCAATTAAATCTGTGTAGCGCTCGTCTTCTGGATTAACCGCAACACCTGAGTCACCTAGCATGGTTTCTGGACGTGTAGTTGCTACGACAATGTAATCTTTGCCGTCTTGTGTTTTAACGCCATCAGCAAGAGGGTAGCGCAAATTCCACATGTGGCCTTGTTTGTCTTTGTTTTCAACTTCAAGGTCTGAAATAGCGGTGTGTAATTTTGGATCCCAGTTTACTAAGCGCTTACCGCGGTAAATTAGGTTTTCTTTGTGAAGACGTACAAAGACTTCTTTAACCGCTTCAGATAAGCCATCGTCCATCGTAAAGCGTTCACGGTCCCAATCAACCGATGCGCCAAGGCGGCGAAGCTGTTTAGTGATAGTACCGCCAGATTCGTTTTTCCATTCCCAAATTTTATTAATAAAATCTTCGCGGCCTAAATCGTGACGTGTTTTACCTTCTTCAGCGTGTAGTTTACGCTCAACCAACATTTGCGTTGCAATACCCGCGTGGTCAGTACCTACTTGCCATAATGTGTTGTTACCTTGCATACGCTTAAAACGCGTAAGGGTATCCATTATTGTATCTTGGAAGGCGTGGCCCATGTGCAAGCTACCGGTGACATTTGGCGGCGGGATCATGATCGAATACGGTACGCCTTGGCCAGATGGCTTAAAGTAGCCTTTTTGTTCCCAGTCTTGGTATAGCGACTGTTCAATATCTTGCGGATTGTAGGTTTTATCCATTACACAGAACCTTAAATAAGTACTTAAATTAGTTGGTTAGCTTTATCCTAAACGGCTAGCTATTAATCTCTTGCGTGCTGATATTGGCACCAAGTTGGCGCAGCTTTTTAAAGCGCTCACGAGCGGCTTGTTTAGCTACAGACTCTACTGGTACAAAATCAAAAACTTGGCTAAAACGCCTAATAAAATCAGGCAGGTTATTAGCTAAGTTAATTAAAACGTTACGTTTGCCAACAGGAGGCGTGGTGCCTATTTCTACTGGTGCGCCGGCTTTAGGGCCTTCGCCTTGCAGGTTATGCGGCACAAAACTGTCGGGATCAAATGCCCAAATGGTTTCGTCAATGGCATAGGCGGTGTGTTCGTTATCTACAAAAATAAATACACGATGCCCTAATCGATACTGCTCTGCGGCAATTTGAGCTGCTAAAGCAAAATGATCATCAGCTTGCGCTTTAGATTCATCTTGTTGCTTTAGAACGAAAAATTGAGCATTCATGTTCATTGTATCGGGGTTTCCCATGACATTGAATGTGCACATAGTTGTTACACATAAATTAAGAGGCAGATTTTGCCATATAACGGGGTTTGCTTCAATTAATACACGGATAATTACAGCAATAAAAAAGGCGCCAAATGGCGCCTTAATACAAGTTAAATAACCTAAGCTCTGGTTAAAATATTTTTGCCTTATGGCAAATAAATTTAATGCTGTTAGCGCTAAAAATACCTGCTGAGTGGCTTTTCTAAATAAGGCTCAGGTTAATTAGGTTATTAGTCGTGCGTAGCTTCGCTTACACCCGCTCGGTTTAATAAATACTGAGTAAGCATAGGAACAGGGCGACCTGTTGCGCCTTTTTTAGCACCACTGCGCCACGCGGTACCGGCTACGTCTAGGTGAGCCCAGTTATACTTTTTAGTAAACTTAGATAAGAAACACGCTGCGGTAATAGTACCAGCAGAGCGCCCACCTAAGTTTGTAAAATCAGCAAATGGGCTATCGAGTTGATCTTGATAGTCATCCCACAGTGGTAACTGCCATGCACGGTCGCCACTTTGCTCAGACGCTTTTAATAAATCATGTGCAAGTGGATTGTGGTTTGACAGTAAACCTGTTGCGTGTGCACCAAGGGCAACAATACATGCGCCTGTTAGTGTTGCTACGTCAATTACTGTATCTGGGTCAAAACGCTCAACGTAAGTTAACGCGTCACATAATACTAATCGGCCTTCGGCATCAGTATTAAGCACTTCAACGGTTTGCCCCGACATTGTTGTTAAAATATCACCAGGGCGATACGCGTTAGAGCTTGGCATGTTTTCACAGCCGGCTAACACACCAATTACATTAATTGGTAGCTGCATTTGTGCCAGTGCGCGCATAGCGCCAATTACACCGGCTGCGCCGCCCATGTCGTATTTCATTTCATCCATGGCTTCGCCAGGCTTAATTGAAATACCGCCTGAGTCAAACGTTAAGCCTTTACCTACTAGCACTATAGGCGCTTGCTCATCGCTTGCACCTTTGTAGTTAATAACCGACATAACCGATTCGTTATCACTGCCGCGACCAACTGCTAAGTACGAGTTCATACCTAGTTCGGCCATCTTTTCTTCGCCAATAATATCAACGGTGATGTTGTCAAAATTGCTAGCCAGCTCTTGCGCTTGTTCGCCTAAATAAGCAGGGTTACAAATATTGGGTGGCATGTTGGCTACGTCTTTACATAGCTTACTACCTGCGGCAATGGCTAAACCATGCTCAATAGCGCTTTCACCAATGGTCAGCTCGCGACGTGTTGGTACGTTAAACACAATTTTACGAAGTGGACGACGAGGGTCTACTTTTTTGCTTTTTAGCTGGTTAAATGTGTATAGGCAATCTTGTGTTGTTTCTACCGCTTGGCGAACTTTCCAGTAGGTATCACGACCTTTAACGTGTTGCTCTGTTAAAAAGCACACCGCTTCCATTGAGCCGGTTTCGTTTAAGGTATTAATTGTTTTAGAAATTATTTGCTTATATTGCTTATCATCAAGCTCGCGCTCTTTACCACAGCCAACAAGCAATACGCGCTCGCTTAAAACGTTAGGTACATGATGCAATAATAACACTTGCCCCGGCTTACCTTCTAGGTCGCCACGGCGTAGTAAATTTGAGATATAACCATCGCTGATTTTATCGAGTTGTTCACCAATGGGGGATAACCTACGTGGTTCGTAAACGCCAACGACAATACACGCGCTGCGTTGTTTTTCTGGGCTACCACTTTTTACGTTAAATTCCATTGTTACTCCTGGTTGTGAGTCATATACGTTATTAATTGGGGCTAAAAAAATAAAATCTAGTCTTCGCTACGTAACTTATGTAGAGATAATCTTAATTTTAGCTGATTTTTTCTGACTCTTACTGTGTAATTGAACTTTATATGTTTAAGGGCTACTAATGCAACAATATATCGTGCACTTAGGTAGGATAATTAATTTTGTTAGCTTATAATAACGACTTATTTACCAGATAAAACTGGGTAAAATAGCTACTTTATTATCAAATTATCACTATTGTAGTGAAATTCTATGTTTAACAGGGGCGAGCATTGCTTATTTTTCGTTATTTGACCGCTGAGGTTTTAAAATCGCAGGTCGCCGTATTTTTAACTTTAATGACCATTTTTGTGTCACAAAAGTTTGTGGTTATTTTAGGAGATGCCTCTGAAGGGAGCATTCCTGCCAAATTAGTATTATCGATGATTGCGCTTAAACTGCCGCAATTAGCTTCGCTGATCCTGCCATTGAGTATATTTTTGGGCATTATTTTAGCCTACAGCCGCATTTACGCCGACAGCGAAATGACCGTTCTTAAAGCCTGTGGGGTGAGTGAATGGTATGTGGTACGCGTTACTTTAATTTCGAGTGTGGGTTTGGCTATATTAGCAGCCTCTCTTACCATGTACCTTGCGCCGTGGGCGAGTGAGCAAGAGTACCAATTAAAAGAGCAAGCCAAAGCCGATGCGGGTTTATCTGCGTTAAGGGCTGGGCGGTTTCAACAAACCGGTAATGAAAAAGCCGTGGTGTTTATTCATAACATTGAAAACGGCGGTAAAGAGCTTAACAAAGTATTTGTAGCGCAACTGCCGGATACCGAAAAAGATGACCTTGCACGTTTAGTGTATGCCGAACAAGGTGTGGTGGTAGAGGCAATAAACGGTGAGCAACAATTAGTGCTAACCGATGGTAAACGCTACGAAACCGATGGCAAAACACCGGCCCTTAATTTAACGCAGTTTGATGGCTACAGCGTACAAATACGCGAGCAAGAAATAGAGCATCAGCGCCGTAAATTAGAAGCAATACCTACTAATCAACTATTGCCACTCAATACCTCTGAATCTATAGCCCAGTGGCAGTGGCGTATTGCAATACCGCTTTCTATTCCGTTACTAACGTTAATAGCAGTACCGCTAAGTGTGGTTAATCCGCGCCAAGGTAAGTTTGCTAAATTAGTGCCAGCCATTAGCTTGTACTTAGGTTATTTTATCTTACTCAATGCTGCAAAATTTGCCGTAGAAGATGGCAAAATACCGCCTTCAATTGGTTTGTGGTGGATTCACTTAAGCGCTTTATTTATAGGTAGTTTATTAATTATAAAAGGTCGCCCTTTGGGCGCCTGGCTTAAAGCCGTTGTAACAAAACGGGAGTTAAGCGCATGATGAAAACACTCGATTGGTACTTAGGCCGCAGCATTTTACAAACCACCGGATTTGCTTTGTTGGTGCTAGTAGGGATTAGTACATTAATTAAGTTTATTGATCAGCTAAAGTCGGTTGGTCGTGGCAGTTACGATTTAATGACCGCAACGCTTTACACCTTTTACAGTATGCCGGGCGATTTAGTTATATTCTTCCCGATGGCGGCGCTTATTGGTGGCTTAACAGGCTTAGGTGCACTGGCTTCAAACAGTGAGCTGGTGGTAATGCAAGCTGCGGGTATGTCGCGCTTGCAAATTATAGGCTCGGTAATGAAAACCGCCGTGTTTATGGCTGTGTGTATGATGGCTCTTGGTGAGTGGGGCGCACCAGAGGCGCAACAACACGCCAAAGAAATGCGTAATCAGGCAATTTATGGCGGCGATGTATTCAATGCACAAAAAGGCGTATGGGCTAAAGATGGCAACAACTTTATTAATATTGAAGATGTAGATCAAAACGGCCGTTTAAACGGTGTGCACATGTATCAATTTGATAAGTCACTCGATTTAACTCAAATAACCAAAGCTAAAGTGGCCATTGGTCGTGATGAAGGTTGGTTATTACGCGATGTAAACAAGGTTCATATTAGTGATGAGCAAATAAGCAGTGAACACATTGATGAAGAGTTTTACCCTTCGCAATTAACGGGCGAAAAGCTTGGTGTTGTATCGGTAAAGCCTGAGTCGCTTTCCTTTACAGGGCTTTGGTCGTACTTAGGGTATTTACAGCAAAATGAGCAAGATACCAGCACCTATGAGCTGGCCTTGTGGCGTAAGCTAATGCAGCCTGTGTCTGTTGCCGTAATGCTACTGGTTGCACTGTCGTTTATATTTGGCCCGTTACGTACCGTTACTATGGGTGCGCGCATCATTATGGGTGTAGTAACGGGAATTGTATTTCACTTAATAAATGAGATATTTGGCCCTGTGGTAATGGTTTATCAAATACCCGCTATTATAGGCGCGGTACTGCCAAGTATACTATTTATAGGCTTTGCTACGTACATGATGAATAAGCGGGTATAGCCGTTATAAGCGCTTATTTAATACTAAAAAAGGTGGCCTATGGTCACCTTTTTTGTTTTTATAACGCGTTATTCAAAAACTAATACCAATCAGCTTAATTAAGTGATCAAGTTGAGGCTGGAAAAACGTGTTGATAGCTAGGCAAAAAATCGCTATTTAGTTGCTCTCGGCAGTTGCTCCTGCATTGCTCTACCTTCTGCATCCATGCAGCCGTAAATGAGAATTTTTTAACGCAGGTAGCGACAAGTTAGCCCAGCAAAATAATTAAGTATTATTGCGCATTGGTATAAATGGGTATTAATCTAGCTCGCGGTAAATACGTTTGTTTTCTTCTTTTGTAAGAGTAATTACCTCAGTTTTTGAGACATAGTCTTGCAGCGCTTTTTTGTTTTTAAAATCAATTAATACCACAAGATTACCTAAACCAAGCAGGGCACTAAGGCTGCGAACAATAGACTGCGGCCAACTAATTAAGTTTCCTTCATTAGTTTGTACTTTTAAACGCCATGCGCGCATGCCAATAGTTTGCCCGCTTTTAGTCCAAAAATAGCCAAAAAATACTAAAGTAACAATAACAAGTAAGGCACTTCGAATACTCGACAGCAGCAGTGACTCTTGAATAAGTGCCGATACATCTTCAGCACCATTTAAACTAATAACATCAAGTGAAATAAGCCCTTGTACGGCAAACAAATAGAGCACAACCGTTAACATAGCAAACGCAATAATAGCTAACGTATCATAAACTAACGACGCAAAACGACGCCAAAAACCAGCTCGTGGAAACTCACCCGACATAAATACACTCTCACTGTTAATATGCGCGCTAGTTTAGCAAAAAAGCTCACAAATACTAAGCGCTATAGTTCAGTGATATACCTTAGCGTTATTATTAGCTGTATTTAATACTTCAACCAGTAAACGACATTTTGCACAGGCTGTCTAAATGTTAAGCGGTTGATCAGGCTAATGTCATAAAACGCTTGCTGCCACCCCTATTGTTTGTATAATGCTTGGCATAGAGACGAAGGTACATAAATAATCCTTAGCTCTAAAGTGGTTTTTCTTTATCTTCTCGTGTTTAGAAGGTTAAAGAAAAATGACGCCAGCGTGATGAAATTGGTATACATGGGGGATTCAAAATCCCCTGCCGAAAGGCGTGCCGGTTCGAGCCCGGCCGCTGGTACCACTTTTTATGACCCTAACCAAATTGGTTAGGGTTTTTTTATGTCTGAAATTAATTTTTATTTTTGTTTTATGTGTATTTGTTCTTAATTATCAGATAGTAAGTTACGGCATTTAGTTGTAGCCCAAGAAATGGGCATTAAATGGAAAAAAGGAAAAGTAATGAAAAAGGTAGTTGGTTTATTAGTTGCAACAATGGCGCTTTCTGGTTGTACTCACCGCATTGGAGATTTTACCGTTGCTTCAACAAAAAATATGAATCACACAAATAGTAATCATAAAGTTGATTACAACGAGCGAGTAACAGGAAAGGATGTTAAACATACAGTATTGATTTTCCCTACAGGCAGAAGCAATATGAAAGAAGCTATGGATAACGCCATTGAAAAAGCACCTGCAGCAGTTGGTCTTTCAAATGTAACAGTAAAAATTATTGATTGGTACATACCACTTATTTACGGACAAAGATATTACGAGATTGAAGGGAACCCAATTTACGAAGTAAAAGAAGAAAAGGCTAATTGATAGCTAAATAAATTTTATATGCCATGATAATTTATCATGGCATTTTTATTTAGAGAGTAATAAATTTCGACTAATAAACCTTACTTATTCTCTAAAAACGCGATGAACTCTCCAGCCGATACATACCAAATATCATCTTTATTTGAGATTGTTTGAACGAGCTGCTCGGCGTAATCCCAGTTATTATTTTTAGTGTTTTTGTCAAATTCCCACGAATGGCCCCAAATCATCATTACAGTGAGCTTATTGCTTTTAAGCGCAATATATTGCTCTATTAATGGCATTGCGTTTGAGTGGTGAACGGTTGGGTTCCATGCCATGTAGTTAGTAGGGAGCTCAAAATTAAGAGTGTCGTTTACGGTTCGGGCATTAGTAAAGCCTGCTTGCTTTACTAATTTCATAGCGGTTTTATCGTAAGACCCTAAAGGGTATGCAAAAGAGTGTAAGGGGCTGCCTTTTATGGGCGATAAAATGTGCTTATCGCGGGCTAATTGTAATTTTAATTCTGCTGTATCTAAGCCCGCAAAGCCCGGATGTGAGTAACTGTGGCTTGCTATTTCATGGCCTTTATAAAGTGTTTTTACTTCACTTTGCTTTATATATTCGCCCTCTTTACCGGTAAAGGCTTTCATCCACGGTAGCTTTTTAGCAAATAAACCTGAGTTTAAATTAAATGTGCCAACAACCTGGTACTTATTAAATAGTTCCACCAGCTTTTTGTCTTGTATAACGCCATCATCGTAACTAAAAATAACAGCTTTAGTCGTGCCGTAAGGGTAGCTTTTTAAAGGTGCTTTACTGGCTGCACATGTAAAGCTTAGCGCTATTAACATACCTATTAATAAGCACTTCATTATAAAGTCTTCATTATGGGAGTTAATTGCTCAGCCCAAAGGGCGTAGCCTGCTTGGTTCAAATGGGTGCCATCGGTAGTGAGCGTTTCATTAAGCGTGCCTTGAGGGCCTAAAAATGCGGGGTGTAAGTCTATATAGGTAAAATTTGCGTGCTCAATTGCTTTAACTTGTTGGTTAACCGTTTGCGCCATTTGCGTAATAAAATCGCGATGATCGGGCAAAATACTTTGTACATAAATTTGTGTATTTGGGAGTGAGTCATTGAGCTGAGTCACTATTTTTTCGATATTTTCACTCACCGACGCTAAGTCTTTAACTTGCTTTATATAATGGTAATTAAAAATATCGTTAACGCCAATTTTTAAAAATATAGCTTTAGGAGGGGCTGCTTTTAATTCGTTTAAACGCGCTAAAACACCGTAGGTCATATCGCCACTAATACCGCGGTTTCTTACGCGTAGGTCGTTAAACCGAATGCTCCAATTTAGCCCTTGCTCTGTAATGCTATCGCCAATAAATACAATATCGCCTTTGCGTAAAGGTTGTAGCTTAAAATGGGCTATACGCTCAGCATAGTGGTTTTTTAGCCATTGCGATTGAAAAGGAATTGCCTTTTCGGCATTAGCTTTAAAGCTTATTAATACAGCACCTATAATTAATGTGCCAAGTAGAAAACTGATGTGTTGGAGTGTGTAATTACTTGGTTTATAACTCATAAAAACCTGCGCTTATAGACATACTAACTTAGCAATGTATCTATAAACGCCGGTTTTTGATACGTGTTGCATTCGTATTCAGGCTTTGTTTTTAACCACCCTTTTTATTAAGCCTAATAGTTTTGCAATCCCTAAAGTAAGTAACATAGGTACGCCTATTAAAATAAGCTCTTTTACAAAGGGTAAAATGTACATCAAAATAGGGGCTATTTTCGGCTTTTCACCCTCAGCTGCACCGTGGGAGTATCCCTGCTGATTTATTTGTGCGGCCCAATCGGTAAGCTCTAAACTAACCAGTAAAAGGCTCACTAAAACAGATACAACTAACACAATGCTGGTGCGGGTTTTCCACTGTTGTTTTAGGTGCTTCATTATTTAGCCTCCTTGGCAAACATGCGTTTAGTCAGTTTTACTATCCAAGAAAAATTAAGCGCTAAATGCACACCTAGCATGGGCATAATAAAGGTGGCTGAATCGTGATGTATTTTCGACCAAAAGTCTTGAATGTTTAAACTAATATTAAGTGCGGGTAGTAGAGCCACCGACACTAAAAAGCCGCTTACAAACACTAATAACATCATTATATAAAGTAGGTAATCCCACACTATATTAAAGCGCTCACGTGCTGTTATATTGGCAAATAAACGGCCAAAACTGCGTGTTACCCAATCCCAGTGCAGTAGTAAGTGAATAACAAAAGGGATAATAAAAAATAGGCTAAACCATTCGTGTAAAGGGATGCCAGTAGCTTGAGGTGCACTTACTAGCATAAAGCTAATAAGCAGTAAGGTGTCCATTACATAACGGAACTTTTGTAAGTTTTGTTTCCAATCAGACATTATTGACCCTGAAATAATTTATTTATAATACCCATCCGCATAATTAAGTGAACTATTTTGAGGATGGAAAAACGTGTTGATAGCAAGGCAAAAAATTCGCTATTTAGTTGTTCTCGGCAATTGCTCCTGCATTGCTCTATCTTCTGCATCCATGCAGTCGTAAATGAGAGTTTTTTAACGCAGATAGCGACACGTTTAGCCCCTAAAAATGATTAAGTATTATTGCGGATTGGTATGGTTGGCGCTATTTAAGGTACACCCCCTTAAACAGCAAAAGGCTCAATAAAATATTGAGCCTTAAATCATGCGCAAATTATTAAATTAAAAAACGTAAGACGCGCTTAATTTAACATTACGACCCGCTTCGTAATCTTGCACTGTGTCGCTTGAGTATGAAGCGTGAGAGTAATACGTTTTATCAAAAATATTCTCAACACCTAAGGTCATGCTTAGTGCTTCAAGCTGGCTTGGTAGCCACTGCATGCTGATGTTATGAACCTGATAACCCACTTTATGAATATCAGCACCGCTTGATACTGAGTCATCAGTTCTGTTAACTAGGCTGGTCCAGTTAAATTTTAAGTCGTATTTTGGTACTTCGTAGCCAAGGTTTAGTGAAATGCTATCACCTACTTCATAACGCAGTTGCTCGCCAGTCTCTAGTTGTTCAGAGTCTGACTTAGAGTAACTTAAACGTGCACTAAATAGCGCTTTACGCAGTGAAAGCGTTGATTCAAAACCATCTATATCGTAATCACCCGAGTTTTCATAGGTACCAATAGGGCGACCTTTACCAATTGCCCAGTTGTCTATGTAATCTTCTATACGGGTTTTAAACAGGTTTAATGAAAAACCAAATGAGTCTAAGCCCATAATATTTTGATCTTTAAAGGCAAAACCAATGGCGTTATTTACACCGGTTTCTGCTTTTAGGTCTTTATCAAAGTTAGTACTGTAATCAACATAGCTTTCGCGCAGGCCAGGACCTTGAAACAGCTCTGTAGAGCTTGCGTTAACACTCCAGTTATCGTTAATTAGGTATTTAGCCGCTAAACCAAACGTTAACTCGTTCCACGATTTATCTAACGAATCGTTAGTACCGGCTGAGTACATGTCTACTTTAAAGTAGTTGTAACGCACGCCAGGGGTTACAAATAACTGATCGGTTACAGCGATTTCGTCTTCAATATAAATAGCGTGCGAGTCGGCAGTGTCTTTATTGGTTTGTACGTGGTTTTCTATACGTTTTGATACTTGCTCATATCCTTCGCCGCCATAGCGTAATGTATGATTAAAACCAGCAAGTGCAATTTTAGATGTTGCAAGGGCAGTGTAGCCCGTATGCTCAGAGTTACCCTCAGTTCCTAGTGCAATATAGCTTAGTTCGTTGCGATAAACGCTAGCGCGTAGGGTAATGGCATCGCCTTTATCTAGCTCGTAGGCAAGTGAAGTGCTGGTACGTGTGTAGTCAATATCTTCTGTTTGCGCGTCTGAATCTTCAGCAAAGCCTGCACCAAAGTTGGTTTTTACGTAGTAATCGCCTTCATCGTTATACCTGTCGTATGAGAACACTAAACGGTTACTCTCATTTACATCCCAGCCGAGCTTGAAGATGCCATCTACCGTGCGGCCTTCGTTACCTGTAACTTCTCTACCATTGCCGTTTTCAAAGTTATTTCTGTCGGTGTAGGTGTAGTAGGCAAGGGCGTCTATGTTGTCGGTTAGCTGACCATATACCGCAGCAGAGCCACCTGCGTAATCATTGGTACCTAAGTTTGTGTATAAGCGTGCGCCAAAATCTTCACCTGGCTCTAGTAAATCTTTAGCATCTTTGGTTTCAAAGGCTACACCACCAGAAAGGCCGCCAGTTAGCACCGAGTTAGTGCCTACTTTTATATCTACTGCTTTTAAAATATCAGCATTAATAAGTAAGTTGCCTGAGTGGTGGAACATATTATTGTTTTGGCTAATACCATCAACAGTAATGTTGAGGTCTAAATCGTCAACACCACGAATATTAATACCTTGTACAATAGAGTGCGAGCCACCTACGTCAATACCAGCTTGGTCACGGAGTAAATCACTTAAATGGTTGGCTTGTTTTCTTTCAATATCGTCTTGTAGTAGCGAGTCATTAGTAATTGTTGTGCCCCATACTTCAATGGTTTCTGAGGTATCGGGAGCTTGTTCCGCTAAGCTTATGAATGACATACCAGTACACAAAGTACCAATAACAACGTTAAGCGCATGCTTATTAAATGGGAGCGTGTTTTTCATGGTGAGTATGTTTATCTAATTTTAATATTATTAAGAATGATTCGTATTAAACCGTTCACCGCCTTAAATGGCAATTTAAAATACATACCCTACATGAATAACAGTTATTTAAACTTCAAATACTTTATTTTTTACAAGCTCTCTAAACCATTGACATACAGGGTCATTATGGTGGCGTTGATGCCAGTATAAAGCCACTTGTGCATACTCTGAGCTAAGCTCTGGGGGCGGGGTTCTGGCAACTACGTCATGCTGTTGGCACACATCTGCAGCAAAATGATTGGGCACATAAAATATTAAATCAGTGTTTTCAGCAATGCTGCCAATACTGTAAAAGTTTTTTAAGCGTATTGGCGTCGCTATATTATCAATGCCTAGCGCGGCAAAGTTTTGTGCAATAGTTAATGCTTTTTCACCCTGAATTGATATTTGCCCAAAATTACAATCACGCAATAAATCAACGCTTAATTCTTGTTTAGCCAGCCTGTGGGAGCGAGCCATTACTAATTTAAACTCGCGCTCAAACAACGGCTGTTGATATAACTTACCCTCTGAATTAGCGGGCTTGTGGCCAGTAATCACAAAGTGCGTATCGCCTTTAAGCAAATCAGAAAACTGCGGCTTAGGCAGGGTGTCTATTTCAAGGGTGATATTAGGCGCTTGCTCGCGAACATCTTTAATTATTGTTTTTATAAATAAATGCATTTGCGGCGGTAGGCCAAACAGTTTAATGGTGGCTGTGCTGGTTTTAGGGTCGAAGGTTTGCTTATTAACCAGTGTTTCTACCATATTTAAAATAGAATTTAGGTCTTGCTGAATTGATTGCGCTTTTGGTGTTAGCTCATACCCTCCGGCCATTCTTATTAATAATTGATCGTCAAACAAGGAGCGTAATTTACTTAACGAGCGGCTTATAGAAGGTTGGCTCATGCCTAAAGTTAAGGCGGTATTGCTAATATGTTTTTCGTTTAAAAGCTGCTTTAAAATAATAAGAAGGTTTAGATCGAGCTGATTTAAATTCATAGTTAGGTTTGCAAGTTATCAGTATTTCAAGCCATTATCCTAGCACTTAATTAGTTAGGTAGGTAAAGATGTTTATTTTTCAGGTGCTGAAATAGGCTTAATTGTTTTAATATGATCTTAAAAATTTTAATTGCCTCATAAACACGGTAGTCGCTAATGCAAAGCGTTGGAGTTATACGCTTGATGGTAAAAATACCATTGTAAAAGTCTCAGGTAGTTTAGAGGTTAACGACTCACAAAGTTTAAAAGCGTTTGCTTTAGCAAGCCAAGGTATAGCGCAATTACCTAATTTTTACGTTAACCAAGCACTTAAAAGCGGTGAGCTGGTAGAGGTGCTAAGTGAATACGCGCCAAGCCCGCTGCCTATTAATTTACTTTATCCGTCTCAACGTTTGTTAAGCCCAACTGTTAAAGCTTTAGTCGATTATTTAGTAAACCACTTATCTCAATATAAAAGTAATTAGTAAGCTAGTTTCTAAACCAGTTGGTAGTAAATTTAATAAAATGGCTAATACGTGCTGATTCGTTAATTAGCTGAGGGTGAATTAGATACACATCAGATTGCGGATACTGTAACTGCGTTAATAGCGGCTTCAAAGTGTGCGCGTTAATTTCTAAATCTACTAAATACTCCGGGGTGTATATAATTCCTTGACCTTGCAATGCAAGGCTTTTAAGCATGTGGTTATCGTTAATGCTTAGTTTTCCTTCAAGCTCAATGGCCCTATCGGAAAAATGCCACAGGCTAAATTGCGTGCTGGTTAAACAGCTATGCTTTAATAAATCTTCAACGTCGCTTGGCTCACCATTTTTAGCAATATAACTAGGCGAGGCACAGCACACCTGTTTATAACTAAAAAGCTTTTTGGCAATCATGTTTTGGGGCGGATTAAGGGTTGATCTAAATGCAATATCGTAATTGCTTTGAATCAAATTGTGAGGGGTGTAGCTGCAGTCTATATTAAATTTAACATCAGGGTACTCTTGGTTAAATTGCTCGCAAATAGTTAGCAGGTATCTATTGGTAAATTGGCTCGGCGCGGTAATTCTAATGTTGCCGGCAATAGCCTCGTGTTCATGGGCTAAGGTTCGTTCAAGCTCTAATAATGTGCTTTTAATATTTCCCATACAACTAAGCACATGCTTTCCCTGCGGGGTGAGCTTTACACTGCGGGTTGTGCGAATAAGTAGGGCTCTTTGGTATTCTTTTTCGAGCGCTTTTATTTGCTCAGACAAATACCCTCGGGAGATCCCAAGCGCTAAAGCTGCCTTTGAAAAGCTTAAGTGTTTGGCTACTTCGTTAAACAAAAATAACCGTTCAAATTTTTTATGTTCTCTCAGCATATAAATGAGCACTGTGTTTTTATTGTTTGTTATAGCAAATAATGAGTTTTATTTTTAGTATTTAGTTGAATAATTTAATCGGTAAACTACAAGTCACTCTTTTTTAATACCGATAACTCATGACCAATAAAACTATTTCTCAATTTATACCCAATGCTAGCGAACTTATTTATGGCTGTATGGGCTTGGGTGGTGGCTGGAATAACAACCCAATAACCAAAGCCGATATAAACCAAGCACATACAGTAGTAGAGGCAGCGCTTGAAAATAACATTAATTACTTTGACCATGCTGATATTTATACTTTTGGTAAAGCAGAGCAGGTATTTGGTGAAGTTTTAAAAACGCGCACCGACCGTGATAAGTTAATTATTCAATCTAAATGCGGTATTCGCTTTGAAGATGAGCATGGCCCAAAGCGTTATGACCTTTCAGGACAGTGGATAGAGCAAAGTGTAAATAAAAGTTTAGCGCAGCTAAAAACAGACTACTTAGATGTACTTATTCTGCACAGACCCGACCCACTCATGTGCCCTCAGGAAATTGCTAGCACTTATAAAAAACTAAAAAGCCAAGGCAAGGTACGTTTTTTAGGGGTGTCTAATATGCAGCAACATCAAATAAAAGCCATTCAACAAGCCCTGTCAGAGCCACTTATTTTGAATCAAGTAGAAATGAGCTTATTAAAAAATGACTGGGTTGAAGAGGGCATATATGCTGGTAACGCGCAAGGCGCAAATATTAACTTTACGCCGGGCTTAATCGAGTTTTGCCAGCACGAGAATATACAGCTGCAGGCGTGGGGAAGTTTATGCCAAGGGTTGTTTTCGGGTGCTGATATAACCTGCGCTGAAACCCGTATTAAAAACACGTACCAATTAGTACAAAGCTTAGCTGCGCAGTACGAAACAAGTGCAGAAGCCATTGTACTGGCATGGTTAAACAGGCACCCTGCAAACATTCAGTCTGTAATAGGGACTACTAACACTGCGCGTATTAAAGCGTGTGCACAAGTAAACAAAATACAATTAACGGCCGCTCATTGGTATGCACTTTACGAAAGTGTAAAAGGTTGCGAGCTGCCATAGTTTAGTAAAGGAGCACTAAAATGATAAAAAACACACTAACAACATTTTTACTAAGCACTGTAGTGGCATTAACGGCCTGTAAAAGTAATCAGCCACCAGCGGCCGGTAACGCAAACACTGCAAGCACTGATAATTATTTACAGCGCGATGTACGCGACGATATATTTTATTTTGTATTACCTGATCGTTTTAAAAATGGCGATCCGCAAAACGATAATGGCAGCAATGAGCATGCTATTTCGGCTGGTGGGTTAAATTTAACAACCACCAGTGGTTTTCATGGTGGAGATATAACAGGCATTGAACAAAAGCTCGACTATTTAGAAGCGCTAGGGGTTACAGCAATTTGGATGACGCCTTTATTACGCAACCAAGCGATTCAATCAGATGGTGTTGCGCACCATGGTTATTGGATTGTCGATTTTAGCGAAATAGACCCGCACTTTGGTGGGAATGCTTCTTTAAAAAAGCTAATTGATGCAGCTCATAAAAAAGGCATTAAAGTATTTTTTGACATTATTACTAACCACACAGCCGATATTATTCGTTACGACGAATGCCACATGCCAAACGGTCAATTTAAAGCAGATTTAACGCATTGTGAGTATAAAGCGCTAAACAACCCTAAGCCGTATAGCCCATTTATTCCTGAGCACTTAAAAAATGTTAAGTACCCACAGTGGCTAAACAATGTCGATTATTATCACAACCAAGGCGACAGCACCTTTAGTGGTGAAAGCTCACTTAATGGCGATTTTAACGGCCTAGACGATTTAAAAACAGAGCATCCGCAGGTGGTGAGCGGCATGGTCGATATTTATCAAAATTTAATAAAAGAGTTTAAGCCCGACGGCTTCAGAATCGATACCGTACGCCATGTAAATCTCGAGTTTTGGCAAACATTTACACCTGCTATTATTGATTACGCTAAAGCGCAAGGGATTCCAAATTTTCATGTGTTTGGTGAGGTGTACGACCCTAACCCTAAAAACCTAAGTGTATTTACTACAGAAGGTAAAATTCCATCGGTGCTTGATTTTGCATTTCAAAAAATAGCGGCCGATGTGTTTTTTAAAGGGCAGAACCCAAGCGCCATTAGCGAGCTATTTGCACAAGACTCACTATACCAAGATGAAGACAGCCAAGCCGATTTACTTATGACCTTTTTAGGGAACCACGACATGGGCAGGCCTGGCTTATTTATAAACCAAACATTTGATCACGAAAGTGATGAGCTTAAATTAAAGCGCAGCCAATTAGCGCATGCATTTATGTTTTTATCTCGCGGTATACCGGTTATTTATTATGGCGATGAACAAGGTTTTACAGGCGATGGCCACGATATTGATGCACGCGAAGATATGTTTGCATCAAATGTTGCAAGCTATAACGACA
Organism: Pseudoalteromonas sp. 1CM17D; assembly: GCF_023161805.1. Lineage (NCBI taxonomy): Bacteria > Pseudomonadati > Pseudomonadota > Gammaproteobacteria > Alteromonadales > Pseudoalteromonadaceae > Pseudoalteromonas > Pseudoalteromonas sp. 1CM17D. Next base: position 31,189 of record NZ_JALNTP010000018.1, read on the forward strand.
ATAACCTTATAGGCACCACGCAAACAACGGCCGATAATAACTTTAACCAGCAGCACCCATTATTTAAAACTATTGCGCAATTAAGTAAGTTACGAAAAAATCACGAAGGGCTTCGCCGCGGTGAATACAACGACTTATTTTTTGCTAAAAACACTGGCATGTTTGCGTTTTCACGCACAGTAAAAGGTGCAGAGCAGGCGTATATTATTGTGTTTAATAGCGAAAAAACGCCACAAACAATAGAGTTTAATAGCCCGTATAAACACTTTTCGCCTCTTGTAGCTGCCGAGCAACTTGAGCAACAAAATGGCAAGTTAACGGTCACTTTAAAAGGGCTAAGCTATAGTGTGTATATTGCTAAATAATTAAGGGTTTAGGTTAAGTAAAAGCCAGCTGCTAAGCTGGCTTTTTTATGCCTTAAAGGTTATTGCTTTAAATCTATGGTGTATAGCGCAAAACCATTTTCGTCTGTTTTAAGTGGTGAGGTAGGCGCAACAGCAGGGAGTGTTTGTGCAATAGTAGCTACTTCATCAAGCGGTGATGTTCTAAACACAACGTTTAGCTCTGTGCTGGTGGTCACGGTGCTAAAGCGCCAGTTATTATCGGCCGAAGGGTCAATACTGCCTGTGCTACTTTTAGCGGCTTCGCTAATAATATAACTACGCAGCACACCGCGGTTTTCATCTGGGCCTTCAAATGTTTCACGGCTAGTACCGTCAATCGCCGGGAAGTTACCGCCGCCCGATGCACGATAGTTATTAGTTACAATTAAAAACTCTGCCTCTAAATCTATCGCTTCACCTTGGTATTGCAAGTTAGTAATGCGCGAATTGTTTTCACTTATTAATATGCCATCGTTGTCGTATCGTTTTGGCTGAGTGACGTCAATTTCAAAGGTAACACCGTCAATAATATCAAAGTTAAAAGTAGGAAAAGTGGTATCGAGTAGGTTTTGCTCAGCGCTGCTGTTTACATCAATCTGATTAAACTGACCCGCAGAGCGTTCAAGCCACTCTTTAACATCGCTACCTGTTACTTTTACCATACGAATAGTGTTTGGAAACACATATAAACTTACGGTATCTAGTAAGGTAATATCGCCAGCTTTTACATTGGTATAATCTTCAATACCATTGCGCCCAGCTCTAAAAGGGGCTGCTGCCGAAAGCACAGGTAAGCCATCAAGCTCAGTGCCTTGAATAAACGCTTTACCCCACGCTATTTGTGCATCTGATACTATCTGAATTGACGGGTCGTCTTGCACCAAAGCGAAAAAGCTATAAATTGGGTTTGAAATTTCAGCAAATGGTTCGCTTACCCAATCAATCGTTGCTTGGTGTTCAAGCTCAATTGCGGCAGCTACATCGGTATCTACAGCAGCTAAATCAACAAAGTCGCCGTTTTCATCTGTACCACTAATGGCGCGGGTTTCTACTTTTGAGCTGGTTACTTCCCAGCCGCCTTCATCGTTTGGCTCAACAATTAAATCAATAACCCCTAAGTTATTGCCAAAAAAGCCAGGCATAACAGCCGGTACGCCATTAAGTTTACCGTTTACGTTATCAATACCAGCCGATTCATAGCCATCGTACGACGAATCACCCGGAAACAAACGGTGGTTATGACCAAACAATATGGCATCTACGTCATCTACTTTAGACAGGTAAAGGGCCGTATTTTCAGCGAGGTCTTCTTGGGCGCTGGCTGTTAACCCAGAGTGAGGAATGGCAATAATAATATCGGCGCCTTGTGCTTTCATTTGTGGAATGAACTTTTCAGCAGTAGCAACAATATCTTTAGCAATGACCTTACCTTGTAAGTGCGCGCTATCCCATTGCATAATTTGCGGTGGGGTAAGGCCTAAGTAACCAATTTTAATTGTTTGTTCGTTGCCGTTTATATCGAATACAGTTTTATCTTGAAGGTAGTACGGTGTGTAACGGTTTTCATCGTTGCTGTCGTCATCATCACCATCATCAACGTATACATTGGCATTAATATACGGGAAGTCGGCACCACTTATTGTGGCATCTAAAAACTCTAAGCCAAAGTTAAATTCATGGTTTCCTAAGTTAGCAACATCGTAATCAAGCAAGTTCATTGCTTTAAAGGCCACATGGGTTGCGCCATTTAAAATATCGTCTTTACGTACAATCGCTTCGTAATCGCCAAGCGGGCTGTTTTGAATTAAATCACCATTATCAACAAGTACACTGTTTTGCACTTCATTGCGGGCTTCTTTTATAAGGGTAGCGGTATTAACAAACCCTAAGGTTTCTGATGGGGCTTGTGCAAAGTAATCGTAGTTAGATAAATACATGTGTATGTCGGTTGTTTCCATCACGCGCAAAGTAACCGGTGCAGGCTCTGGTGTTTCTACAACGACAGGGTCGTTATTATCGTCATCATCAATGTCGCAGCCACTCAATGCGAGTGCAATAGTCAGTGCCAATGTTGATTTTAAAGCGTACTTTTTAGCGATTCGATTTTTCATAGTCATTCCGTGTAATTTAAAAAGAGTACAGTAAAAAAGATTTATTAAAGTATGATGAATTAAAATGTGAATCCTGATTTACATTTTTAGGTGGTGCATTTATAGTAATGTCTTCTACCAAGATGAGCACACACTATGAGTATATCTATGTACGCATTTAAAAAAATTAAAAAATCTTTATTATTAATTGCTTGCGCTTTAACTAGCTTTACAAGTTATGCAGTTGATGAGCAATTTGTACGTTATCAAGCGGGGCGTTATGCAATTAAAAATATCACGTTAATCGATGGCACCGGCAAACCGGCACAAACTAATCAAACGGTTGTAATAAATAAAAATAAAATTGTGAATATAGGCGCCACAGCAGAAGTAGGCGTCGCTAAAGGTGTGAATATTATTGACGGTAGTGGAAAAACATTAATTCCGGGATTGGTGATGATGCATGAGCACATGTTTTATCCAACTGGCAAGGCTCATTACACCGAAATGCTTTACAGCTTTCCTCGCCTATATTTAGCAGGCGGTGCAACCACAATTCGTACTGCAGGCACCACTGCACCATATGCTGATTTAAAATTAAGAGATGATATAAACGCAGGTAAAAGTTTAGGCCCAGATATAGATGTAACGGCGCCGTATTTAAATGGCCCCGGTTTACCTATTTTAAAAATAAAGTCGCTACGCGATGCAGACGATGCTAAAAAAATGATGGACTACTGGGGCTTAGAGGGGGTTACCTCATATAAAGCGTATATGCATATTAATCAAAATGAGCTTGATGTTGTTATTAAAAAAGCGCACGAGCAAAATAACAAAGTAACGGCTCATTTATGTTCAGTTACATACCGCGAAGCAGCCGCTTTAGGTATTGATAACCTAGAACATGGCTTTTTTGCCGCCACCGACTTTGTTAAAAACAAACAAAAAGATGTATGCCCAAGTAATAAAGACGTACAGCAATCGTTTGTTGAGTTAGATATAAACTCGCCAGAAGTAACGAGTCTAATAAATTACTTAGTGGCTAAAAATGTAGTACTTACCTCTACACTTACTGTATTTGAAACCTTTACTAAAGGTCGCCCTAAAGCCTACCCAAAAGCACTTGATGCATTAATACCGCAAGTACGTGATCAGTACGAGTCGCGCTTTGAAAAAATAGCAAAGCAGAGCGAATCTAGTTGGCCTTTAGTATTTAAAAAAATGATGCAGCTAGAAAAAATGTTTGTAGCCGCTGGTGGTAAATTAATGGTGGGCACCGACCCAACAGGTTATGGCGGCGTTATTGCTGGCTTTTCCAACCAGCGTGCAATTGAATTACTCGTAGAGGCTGGGTTTATGCAGCCACAAGCAATAAAAATAGCTACGTTAAATGCAGCGCAGTATTTAAATAAGCAAAATACAATAGGTAGTATTGAAGTAGGTAAACATGCCGACTTGGTTATTGTTAATGGCGACTTTACTAAAGATGCGTCGGCGATCCGTAATATGGAAACTGTATTTAAAAATGGTGTAGGCTATAACTCAACAGCACTTTTCGATAACACTAAATCGGTTGTTGGGCTTCATTAAAATAATAAAGGAAATCAGGATGAAAAAATCATTACTCTCAGTGGCATTAGGTTTTGCTGCACTTGGTGCGTTTAACGCGCAGGCAAACCTTGATCAACACGTTAAAAATGTAGAGCAGCAGGTAATTGAATGGCGACGCGACTTTCACCAAAACCCTGAGCTTGGTAACCGCGAAACGCGTACCGCAGGCATTGTGGCTAAACATTTAAAGTCGTTAGGTATGCAAGTACAAACCGATATTGCTTACACCGGTGTTGTTGGTATTTTAAAAGGCGCAAAGCCTGGCCCTACAGTAATGCTACGCGCCGATATGGATGCACTACCGGTAACAGAAAAAACAGATGTGCCATTTAAATCAACCAAAACCACAAACTTCCGTGGCGTTGATGTAGGCATAATGCACGCTTGTGGCCACGACACGCACGTAGCTATGTTAATGGGCGCAGCCGAAGTATTAGCAAATATGAAAGATGAGCTGCATGGCAACATCATGTTTGTGTTTCAGCCTGCTGAAGAGGGCGCACCTTTAGGCGAAGAGGGCGGTGCAGAGCTAATGCTTAAAGAAGGTATATTTAAAAAATACAAACCTGACGTAGCCTTTGGCCTGCATATTACATCGAGCCTACACACGGGGAAAATTGGCTATCGAAGTGGGCCGTTTATGGCCAGTGCCGATCGCTTTGAAATAACCGTACATGGTCGCCAAGCACATGGCTCAGCACCGTGGACAGGCGTTGACCCTATTGCTGCCGCTGCGCAAATTGTAACGGGCGTTAACCACATTGTGAGCCGCCAAGTAAATATAACCAAAGAGCCTGCTATTGTGTCGTTTGGTAAAATTGCCGGTGGTGTGCGTAATAATATTATTCCTGAAGAAGTTGAAATGGTTGGTACTATTCGTAATTTTGATATGGATAACCGCGCGCAAATCTTTGAAAATATTAAAACAACCGCTACGCATATTGCTAAATCATCGGGGGCAACGGCCGATGTGCATATTCACGAAGGTTACCCGGTAACGGTTAATAACCCTGAGCTTACTGCGCAAATGTTACCTAGCCTTGAAAAAGCAGCCGGTAAACAAAACGTGCAAGAAATGGGTAAAATAACCGGCGCAGAAGACTTTTCGTTTTATGCCCTAGAAATACCCAGTGTATTTGTGTTTTTAGGTGGTACGCCTGACGATCAAGACTTAAAAACGGTAGCAAGTAACCACTCACCTTATTTTTACGCCGATGAGTCATCGTTTAAAGTGGGTACCAAAGCGCTTAGCCAATTAGCGGTAGATTACTTAAATAGCCACAAATAATGCCGTAGTTACCCAGCGAGTAAAGTAATTGCTAGCTGGGTATTGTTGTTTATATTAACAAGCTGCACTATGTGTGCACTTTAACCTAACACGTTTAAATTTATGTCTGATCAACCCTTTTTGGCACCTAAGCAACAACGCAGTCAACAAACCCAAGAAAAACTATTAAAAGCGCTGCATCACAGTTTAAAAAGTAAGTTTTTTGAGCACATAAGTATAAAAGAGCTGGCCGATTACGCCGAGGTGTCGGTAGGTACGTTTTACCGTCGCTTTAAAAATAAAGAGTCGCTGCTGCCCATGTTGTATCAAGACTTTGGTATTGCATTAGATAACTGGGTAACAGAGCTTGAGGCGCAGCACTATAAAAACTTAGACGATGTAGTTAACACTTTATGCCATAAAACCTATGTGTTTTTATCATCACAGCAGGGGGTATTTAGAACGCTACATTTAAATTCGCGTTTGCACAGCGAGTTATTAGGCAGTGATAAACACATAAACAGACGAGTAATTTATCAGCGTTTAGCGCAATTAATTAGCCAAACAGATACCAAAGTGAGCGAGGCGGCGGCAGGTACGGCAGTATTTTTAATTGTCAGCTCATTGCTTGATAAAGTGCTGTATCATGATTTAACCCCTGCGATAGCCTGTGATTTATCGGCACAGCAATACGCGCAAGAACTACCTAAAATTATTTTAGCTTATTTAGGTTAAACACCTTTAAACATACTCAAGGAGAGTAAAATGAAAATTACTGGAAGCTGCTATTGTGGTGAAATTAAATACCAAGCTCAGTCGCAAAATAATAACGTACTTGTATGTCATTGTAGCGATTGCCAACGCATGTCGAGTGGGCCATTTAGAGCGGTAATTATGGCTGAGCCAAACTCGGTGGTATTTACTAAAGGCGAGCCAAAAGAGTATGTTAAAACAGCACAAAGCGGTAATAAACGCGCACAAGGTTTTTGTGGTACGTGCGGCACTACACTTTACGCAACCAACGAAGCAAAAGCCGATAGAGTGTACGGCCTGCGCATAGGGGCAGTTGATCAGCGTGATGAGTTTACCCCAGCTGCGCAAATTTGGTCGCAATCAACGCTTACATGGCTAAACGATTTACACCAAGTGCCGGCTTTTGAAACTACGCCTCAATCATAAGCGCAATGGGCGCTGAGTAAATAAAACGCCTTATTAGCCATGCCTTGCTAGTGGGAGAGTCCCACTAGCAGCAATTTAAATTACCCTTCCTTTTGTATTCTTTTTTATATTTAAATCTGTTTATTGTTGCTTTAGAGCGTTTTTTTAACGCGAGTGATTAAGTATTTATAAGCTAAAGCGCTTTGTGAATTATTTTCATATTTTATTGAAATATATGCCTATGCCCCCCTTTATAAAAACACCTTTCCACTTTTTAAAAATATAAGCTTTTGATATTTATTAATAAATATTTGATTTTTAGCTGTACCTATTTGGCTTGTTATTTGCTGATAAATTCTTATGGACTGCATATTTATTATGAGGTGAAACAAATGAGAATTTTATCTACAAGCGAAGTGGGGGCTGAATTAGAAGCGGCCAAATCACGTTTAAAAAAACTACCACACTGGAAACTCTCTGAAAAATTAGCCTTAGAGCTGCGCTTAAAGCAATTAAGTGCTTATTTTAACGATTACAAAAGTTAGCGCTTAATTTATTAGCGTAATAGATACGGAAATTAATGCCCTTGTTTAAAGCGGTTTTAAATAAAAATGTGGCTAAGGAAGAATAATGAAAAGCAAAAGATACTGTAAAACTGCCATTGTGTTAGTAACTTACCACTGCAATGAAGGTGTTATAGATCGGGTTAAAGAAATACAAAAATACGCCAGTAACTGCATCATAACCATTGTTGATAATTCAACGCAAAAGTACAAACAAAGGTATAACTTACGCCTAAGGTTAAAGGCGATTGACCCAGGCATTATTTATATTGATCACCAGCTAAACTGTCGGTTTGCGGCTTATAATGTGGGGCTGCAAGCTACGTTGAGTGACTTTGTGGTTTTTCGTACAGATGATGACGTATTTGATGAAAAGCACACTTTTAAACTAATAAACGAAGGCTTTGAAGAGGACTTTGTTTTTACTCCTTATTACTTTGATAACACAAAGAAAGTAGAGCACACCTATCAAAGGCCGCTGGAAAGCATAATATTTAAAAAAGATTCTTTATTAGAGTTTTTACCCTTTGAAACAGCGCCAAGCAGTGATTGGCAGTTAATGAAAAAAATGTTTACTGCAAAAAGCAAAAAGGAATCGTCATTGGTTCTTTTGTATAAAAAGCCGCACGGACGCGAGGAGCTTGCAGTATGAAACTTGCGATTATAGCTCACCCTCGATTTCCTATTAAATCGCCCTATGCTGGTGGGCTAGAAGCCTTTACTGGTGCACTGGTTGAATACTACCAATCAGTGTATGAGGTTACTTTGTATGCTCACCCAGACAGCGAGGTTAACTGTAATTTAAAATCGTTTCAGATAGATAACAGCCAATATCAACAATATCCCGATATAGTTGAAAACGATTTTATGCTCAAGGTAATGGCCGATATAACTAAAGAGCAGTTTGACGTAGTACATAATAACTCTCTTAATCCCATCCCTATATTGTGGGCCAGTAAACATAACATTCCCATGTTAACCACATTGCATACGCCGCCTTATTCAAAACTTAAAGCGGTTGTGGGGCTGGCTTCTTACTCGCCGTTTATACACTTCACCGCAGTGTCGCATTCTTTAGCTGAGGCGTGGAAGCCCTTTATAAACGATAAACTAGAAGTTACTTACAATGGTATAGACCTTAAACGTTGGCAGGTAACAAAGAACCCTCAAGATTATGTGTTTACTTATGGCCGAATATTACCGAGTAAGGGCATTGATATAGCAATATCTACAGCGCAACAAATGGGTATTGCTATTAAATTTGCCGGCCCCATCGCAGATAAACACTATATGGATGATGTAGTACGGCCTTTGCTAAGACCCTGCGATAGCTATTTAGGGCATCTTGATCACCACAGTATTAAACTCCAATTGGCAAATGCCAAAGCTGCTGTATTTGGCACCCGCTGGGATGAGCCATTTGGGCTTTCTACTTTAGAAGCTATGGCAACAGGTACGCCAGTGGTGTCGTTTAATCGCGGTGCGTTTGCTGAAATAGTCAGTGAAGGGGCAGGCGTACTGGCTAAAGGTAATAACGTAAACAGTTTAGCCGCCGCGCTTGAAGCTTCTTTTTCGTTAAATAAAAATGATGTAATTAAAAGCGCGCGTAATTTCCCTATAGCTAAAATGTGCAGCGAATACAGTAACATATTAGGGAGAATTGCATGAGAATACTAATGGTCGCAAGCCCTATAGTTTCTTTGCGACAACCTTTTAAGGGGGGTACAGAGGCCTTTGTTGCTAATTTAGCTAACGCACTTTGTAAAAAAGGGCACACTGTTGATGTGTTGTGTAAAGACGCTGATGAAGAAAACGAGTTTAACATTTTACAGTTAGATGAATCCCCCCTGCGCATGAAAGACAACATAACCACAGAAGAAGAAGGCCAAAAACTGTATCAGGCCGCCCAGTTTGCGCTAATAGATAATTCGTATTACGACGTGGTGCATTATCACAGTTATTATCATGCGATATATGATGTTGCATTACTGCACAATATAAAAAGCGTGATTACTTTACATGCCCCTGTATCACCAAAGCTTGGCTTAATACATAAGCTGCATAAAGCGCGTAGCGATCATCGTTATATAGCCGTGTCTAACCGGTTGTGTAAAGAGTGGGAGTCTCAGCTTGGTAGCGCAATTAAAGTGATTTCAAATGGCGTTACTATACCCAAAAGGGAATGTGTACTAGAGGAAAATAAAACCCATGATTTGTTTTGGATGGGGCGTATTAACGCCGAAAAAGACCTAGTATCGGCGATTCAAATAGCGCAAAAGTTACAGCGCAATTTATCTATAGCTGGCCCCATTGAAGATGAAGAATATTTTAAAGCTAAAGTTGAACCCTTACTTACAGACTCCGTTTGTTATTTAGGGCATTTAAAACATGATGAGTTATTTGCAGAGCTTGCTAAATCTCGCTTATTTTTAGCCACCTCTAAGTGGCACGAACCTTTTGGCCTAACAACCATTGAAGCGCTTGCTCATGGCATACCGGTTGTAGGCTTTAAAACAGCCATACCTGAAGAATTGCGATTTTCTAATGTCTGCACCGCACTAAACAATGTGGATGAAGCTGTATCAGCCATTAAAAAACTGGGCAAAATAACGCCGCAAGCGTGCCAATCATTCGCTAAAAACTTCGACTTTAACGTTACTGTTTCAAATTATGAGGCCGAATATGCAGCACTTATATGAGCCAAATTATGAGCCAAATTTACCGACTGTATTTTTTTATGTTCATCATCATGGCGCGGGCCACATTACACGCGCTGAGTTACTTATAAATAAGCTTCAAAATAGCTATAACGTAGTAGTGCTCTATGGCGATTTAAAAGTCAAAATGGCTTTAAATAAAGTGTGTAAGCGGGGCGTTTTTGAAAAGCTGCCTTCAAAATGGGTAGGGCAAAGCTCAGTGCAAAGGAGCTATAACGCAGCGTTTGAAGGAATAGAATATAGCGAAGCGCCACTTGAGCGCTCTATAACTTTTAACTTATTAGCGCAGCAATACAAACCGGTATTATTTATAAGTGATGTATCGGCCGAACTCACTATTATGGCCAGAAGTATTGGTATACCTGTTTTAATGCAGCGCCATTCGGGTGATATTAGTGGCGACCCTACTCAAGTGTTTGCCTATGAATGCGCGACTAAATTATACGCCCCGTACCCAAAGCAGTTAGAAACACCTCACTACGGCTATTTTAATAAAACCCATTATTTGGGGTTTATATCAAAATTCACAGGTTGTGAAAACGCCTCAAAAACAGGTTTTGGCAATCATATTACTTTGCTAATAACAGATGCCCGAAGAGCGGCATTAATTGCACGTGTACTTACTAATTACACATATCACGTTGAGGTTATTGGCTGCCACGGCGAGCCTATTAAAGGAGTAACCTATAAAGGGATGGTGGCTAATATAAGCCAAGCGATTACTGCAAGCGTTGTAGTTACAAGTGGTGGCAATAATGCAGTATCACAGTTGTTAGCACTGGGAAAAAAGCTGATTGTTATACCCGAAAACCGACCCTACCAAGAGCAAGATGAAAAAGCGCGTATGTTAGCTAAAAATAATCTTGCCGTGCATTTACCTTTTTCAGCGTTTTTACAGCAAAACAATGCCCTAATAGAGGCCGCATTAATTGATGCAAGAAAAACCCAAATGAGTAAAACACAAATAATAAGTGATACAGATCAGTTTATTAGCGAATTTATTGCGTTAGTTGAGGAGGTTGCAATTGAGCCATAAATTTTCAGTCGTTACTATTGTAAAAGGGCGTCACCAGCAACTTGCTAACCTTATTCATAGTATAGAAAATAGTACGCTGCGCCCAACCGATATGGTGGTGGTGTGGATGGATGAAAAAAACAGCCACAATGTTACCCCAAGCACGTCTTTTTTAACCAAAAATGTATATATGCAAAGCACAGGTTTACCCCTTGCTAAAGCGCGTAATACTGGAGTTAAAAATGCCCAGCAAAATAACGTTATATTTATAGACGTAGACTGTATTTGCTCCCCCACACTTTTTGAAAACTTACTGACTAAATTAACCCATAAATTAGTGGTAAGTGCCAAGGCAAAGTATTTACCGTATGTGCCTTGTAATGGTAACTACGAGCTATTAGTGGAGGAGGCTGTTGATCATCCAAAACGCAAAAACCTGCCTATAAACGAAAATGTAGATTTTTTAACTTTTTGGTCTTTAATTTTTGCGATTAATAAACGTGACTTTAATAAAGTGAATGGCTTTGATGAGCAATTTATTGGTTACGGCGCTGAAGACACCGACTTTGCTATGCAGTGTAAAGTTAACAACATAAAGCTTAATTACATTGATGATTGGGTACTGCACCAATACCACGACAAGTTTACGCCTCCTATAAACTACGCCGAAGATATTTGTAATAACGCCAACACCTTTGCAAAAAAATGGCAGTTTTTACCTATGTTTGGTTGGCTAAAAAAAATGGCCGTTATGGATATAGTTAAAATTGACGAAAAGAGCCACAGCGTTAAATTTTTAAAAAAACCGACCCGCGATGAGATAGAAGCATGTCGCTCTACCTCGCCGTATTAAATGAGGTGTGCTAAAAGCTAAACAGCATAAAATGATAAGCAAATATTATTAATTGAAATTTTTTAACCAAATGACTGTCTATTTATAAGACAGTCATTTGGAGAAAAATATGTGCAGTTCACCGAAAAGTAGCCGAGCAGTTAAAAAGTCAGCCATTAACTTTAATGACGAACTAACCCAAGAGCAGCGTTTGCGCTTTGCTGCAAAAGCTAATTTAGCACAGCTGCGCCGCGAACAACGACAAGCTACAAATAAGCGTTTTGAGCAAAAGCATCGCCCCGCTAAAAAGCCAGCAACGGGCTTGTTTTCATGGTTACAGCAGCTAGTAAGTTAACTATTATTAAGCGTGGTGTTTTTGCCGCTAAACCATCCACATGTAGCACATAACACACCTGCACCTGCACATAACCAAAGCGGCGCACTCCAGCTGCCGGTACTTGTATGTAGCGCCCCAGCTACCATAGGGCCAATAGCCGCCAACAAATAGCCAATACTTTGTGACATACCTGAAAGGGAAGCCGCTTGCGTGGAGTTATCGGTACGTAGGCTAATAAACGACAGCCCTAAAATAAAACACGCCCCCGAGCTAAAGCCAAGTAGTAGCGTCCACACTAATGCAAAGCTTGGCATATAAAGTAGCCCTAGTGCACAGCACGCACTAAGTGATGCAAGTATAAAGCTAAGCGCACTTTGATCTTTTAATTTTCCTAGTAAAGGTATAAGCACAAGCCCAGGTATGGCGGTCGCAATTTGAAAAGCACCATGATACGCGCCTGCTTGCGTTGCGCTTTGGCCCGCTTCGGTGAGTATGCTAGGCAGCCAAGTAATAATGATGTAATTTAAAAATGAATTTAGCCCCAGTAACAAGGTAATTTGCCAAGCAAGTAGGTAGCGCCATACGCTTTTATTAAGTGTTGAGGCCTGTGCTGTTTGTGCCGGTTTTGTGTGTTTATTTAATTGCGCCATCCACACAATTAAAGTGGTAATTGTAATCAGTGCACTTGCCCCTAATGCAAACTGCCAGCCTAACCCTTCATATTGGCTAAGCGGATAAACTAATGCTGAAAAGCCACCCGAGGCAATGCCCATAGTGAGTACATAAGCAGAGGTCATTACCGCAACTTTTTCCGCAAAGTCGCGTTTTATTATACTTGGTAGCAATACGTTAGCTATGGCAATACCTGCGCCTATTATGGCTGTGCCTACAAAGAGCATAATGGATGAGTTAACCACCCGTGCGGCAATACCCAGTAATATTAAAAATACAGCAAAAAACAATGTGCGCTCAAGCCCTTGGCGTTTAGCCAGGCTTGCAGCCATAGGCGATATAATGGCAAAGGCAATTAGCGGTAAGGTGGTAATAAAGCCTGCTTGCGAAGCGGTTAAATTAAAATGCGCAATTATTTGTTCAAGCACAGGGGCAACCCCTGTAAAAGGCGCACGTAAATTGGCAGCAATAAGTAAAATACCTATAACAAGTAATACGCTTGAAAAGCGCGACGTACCAGCATTACTGTGAGGTGTTTGAGTCATTATTACAAAATAAGTTAGCTAATTATTGGCGCTAGTATAAACAAATCAGCAGTATTATAATTTAGCTATACTGACATTAAATAACTAAAAACTGACAAAATATGTTTGAGCCTAAAGGGTGGGGATACCTACAAAACTACGAGCACATGGTACAGCCTATAATTGCCAAAGTAGATACCGCACAAGGCAGTAAAGAATACCCGTTACACACTCACCCTAAGGGGCAGCTAATTTTAGCGCTTGATGGTTATGTAACCTGCGAAGCGGCTAATAAAATGTGGATGGTGCCAACGCACAGTGCTATTTGGGTACCTGCAAATACCTTACACAGCAATCGCGCATCTGATAACGCCAAATTATGTTTTGTATTTATTGATGCCAATAAGCACGGCATGCCACAGCATACCTGTACATTAGCAATAACGGGGCTGGTAAAAAGTTTAATGCTAAAACTAGCAAGCGAACACCAAGCCTATAATGAAGGCTCTAAAACAGCACGCTTAGCTCAGGTACTGTTTGATTTATTAATTGAAATGCCCGCCCAGCCGCTCGACTTTGTGCTATCTAAGCATGCGGTTATTCAAGCTATGGGGCAGCAGTTACTCGCACAGCCAAATAATCGTAAAACCCTTGTGCAATGGGCACACGATTTTGCTTTAACCGAACGTACGTTGGCACGGCTTATAAAAAAGCAAACCGGTATGACCTTTGGTAAGTGGCGAATGCAATTACATATAATTACAGCGCTGCAAGCACTATCAGATGGACAAAGTGTACAGCAAGTGTCGGCATTATTGGGGTACGAATCGGTGAGTGCGTTTATAACTATGTTTAAAAAGGTAATGGGAAAATCGCCCACTAAATATATGGGCGATTTAAATTAACCTTCATACATGGTTTTACCACGTGTACGTAGCCGAAAGCATGGCGTTACGTGGTTTACCCGGGAAGTACCTATCGCCAGTAAAGCTGGTGTAATCAGCACGCTCTGCATAAGCTTCATCGGTAAGGTTAATTATACGTGCAAGCACTTCTAAATTATTGGTAACTTGCCACTTTGCACGTAAGCTTAAAATATCATGCCCCTCGTAGCTATGTAGGTTTTCTGGGTCGGTATAGTAACTACTTACGCTATGCCATTGCAGTGCAAGCGCTAGGTTATTAAAGGCTTGCCAAGTTAAATCAAGGTTAGCCACATTGCGAGGCGCGGTGTCTACGTTGTTACCGTTTATATTTAGCCCATTAATTAACTGATTATTGGTATACGTGTGCTTTGCATGTGTACCTGCAAATTGTAAGTTAAGCGTTTTGCTTAATGCATAATCTACTTCAAGTTCAATACCTCTGTGACGTGAACTGCCATCATTAACGTTAAAAAAGTCGCTATCGCGATAAATAGTATTGTGTTTGCTCATAGCATACACAGCCAATGCGTAACTTACATTGCTGTAATATCCTTTTAAGCCAAGCTCGGCATTATTGGCTATTTCGGGGTTTAAATCGGCGGTGGTTTGTTCGCGTTGTAATTGGTAAAGCTCTGCCGCTTGCGGCGCTCGGTAGCCACGCGAAAAGTTAGCGTATAGCGTATTATTTTTGTTGGCCTTGTAGCTCACGCCAAATTTAGGTGAGGTATTGCTAAAGCTATTTTTACCACTGGCTGGGCGACTATAACGGCAACCGCCAAAACCACATTCTGTGCCGTCTTCTGTTGTGCGCCCTGTGAGCATATTATTAGTGTAATCGTACTGCATATGCTCATACCTGAGGCCGGCGCTAATAAACCATTTATTTAATTGCCACTCAACTGATGCAAACGGCGCATATAGAGTTGCGTTTACGTCGTAATCGTAGTGTTTGCCTTGCGGTACTGTGGCTACTAAAAATGCAGAGCCTTGAGTTGGCTCGTTTTGGCTTTGAGTAAAATCGCTGCGAGTGTATTCGCCATCAAGCCCTAGGTTTACTTTTACATTACTTTGCAAGTTATGTTGATAAAGCGATTGCACACCTATGCCTGTTTGACTGTTGGTTTCAAGCGGGGTGCCAGGTAAAAAATGCTTAAAAAAGTCCATGCTTTGGTCGCGCACATAAGGCGTAATAGAAAGCACATTGCCGTTTTTTAATTGCCACTGGGCGTTGCTCCACGCTCTAAATGAGCGGGCTTTTCTAAATGCATCGGGGTCAAAGTTTTGCTGTGCTATGTCTTCGTTTTTATAGCTTTCAAAACCGGTAATAAAGCCCGCAGTGTGCTGATCTAAATTTGTGTATGTAAGGCCAGAGGTAAGCAATAGGTTTGAGTGCTCAAAGCGGTGGCGAATATTTATTTTTTGCTGTTTAACGCTTTCATCATCACGGTAACCAGTATCGTCGGTAACACTGGCGTTTATGCCAATACCACTGTTGCCGTAGTCTTGCCCAGCGCGAAGCTTATAACGGGCATATCCGTATGAGCCATAATCAAGCCCGACTAATCCACCGCCTTGCGTGGTATCGGGCGTTATTACATTAATAACACCATGCACAGCATTTGAGCCATAAAGTGCAGAGCCGGGGCCTTTGAGTACTTCTATGCGCTGCGCCATTTCGCTATGCGCTTCAAATAGCTCGTTAATATTACAAAAGCCTGCAGCACGCAGTGGAATGCCATCTTCAAGGGTTAGTATGCCGCCACAGGCTGCCGCGCCCGAAAGCACCGGCGAGCGAAGGGCCGGTAGGTATTCTTGCCCATTTCCGCGCTGTACGTTAGCACCTGCAATACGTTGTAACGACTCTTCAACATGAGTAGGCGCAATGCTATTTAACTGCGCTTCAGATAAGGTGCTAATAGTAAGTGGATAGGGGGTAGCCAGTGCTTCTGTACGTGATGCGGTGGTTGTTATGGTTTCTATTGCATCATCGTTTTTATTATCAGCAATTGCAACGTGGCTGAGAGGCAATAACAGCGGCAAAATATAAGGTTTCATACATTCCTTTAAGGTGAGTAACGCTTTATTAACGCCATGGTAAGGTGTTTTAAACAGTTTTTAAACCGGTTGCGTTAAAGTGCGCGTATTCTATATACCCGATAAGTTAGTGAATCGCCCCGAGTTCATCGGAGACCAGTTTGTTTAAGTCAGGCCACTTTACCTGACTCGTTTAAATTATCATAGT
>NZ_JALNTP010000019.1:0-40779 GCF_023161805.1 Pseudoalteromonas sp. 1CM17D
GGGTCATGATGGACTTGAACCATCGACCAATGGATTAAAAGTCCACTGCTCTACCAACTGAGCTAATGACCCGCTCTTTTTGCCGCATTTTGAGTGGGGTAACCATTCGTTTGCTGCGGGCGCTTATAATACTTATTTATAAAATGAGTGCAACCGAAAATGTCTCTTTTTTTCAGTTTTTATGCCTAGGTGAGCAAAATTAAAGCGTTTGTGCTCAAACTACATGCAAATACAAGATTCGCCGAGTATTTCTATGTAGTTTGAGCTTTAAATACACCGCTTAAATGCGTCCTAATTAGCTAGACGCTCGGTTGCAAGTTTTGCAGCAGTTGTACTTGGATATTGGTTAATTAGATCACCCAATATTTTTTGTGCCTCTTGATTCAGGCCTTGCTCTTGTAAAAGCGTGCCTAACTTTAACATGGCATCTGGTCGTTTATTTGAGTTAGGAAACTCATTAACCACAACTTTAAAATGCTCACTTGCTTTTACACCATCATTTTTAATGGTCAGCAACTGCCCAAGCCAATAATGTGCATTAGAGGCATACACAGAATTAGGATAGGTTGTTAAAAATGTTTGAAACTCAGGAATAGCTTGGTCGTAGCGTTTATCTTTCATTATTAGCGCTACTGCACGCTCATACGCTTCGTTTTCAGATAAGTCACTGCTATAGGTTTGTGCGTCGCTCGATTGCGTGTAATCGGTTGCAGGCGCAGCAGCGGGTTGTGTATACGCTTGGCTTACGCGGTTTTCTATTTCTTGATAAAGCTCACGCTGGCGCTGAAGTACTTTTTCAAGTTTATAACTTTGCTCTTCAGTAACACCGCGAATTTGGCTTACTTCATCTTGAAGTAGATTAAGTTGTTGCTGTAATTCAACTTGTAATAAGTTTCGCGACTGCATCATGTTTTCTAGTGACGCTAAACGCTTCTCTATGCTCGACTGTGAACTTGCAGCTTCTGAAACAGGAGCGGGAGCAGCCAAAACTTGGGTGCTCCCGCTCAATATCATGGCTGCCAAAATAATTTTCGGCTTCATAATATCTCTTATCTTAGTAAACTAGTACCGCACGGCGGTTTTTAGCGAAAGCTGACTCAGTGCGAGATTTAACCATTGGTTTCTCTTCACCGTAGCTAACTACTGACATTTGGCTAGCAGAAACACCTAAGCTTTGTAGGTATTTTTCTACAGCTTGGCCACGGTGCTCACCTAGTGCAATGTTGTACTCAGGTGTACCGCGCTCATCAGCGTGACCTTCAATTAATACTTTTACTGAAGGGTTCTGAACTAAAAACTCAGCATGTGCACGAAGTAATTCTGCGTACTTGTTCTCAACAGTTGCTTTGTCAAAGTCAAAGTAAATAATTTGTTCTTGACGAAGCGCTTCATACTTTTGACGAAGTTGCTCTTCTGCTTGTTGTTCAGGTGAAATTGTTGCTACTTCAACTGTATCCGTGTTTGTTGATTGCTCAACTGCACTTTGATTTGATTGGTTAGCTGCGCCTTCATCAATATCTGAAGATGAGCTACAAGCGGCTAATGTCATTACTGGCACAGCGATTAGCAGGCCTTTAAGTACTTTGTTAAGTTGCATTGAGTAGATTCCTATTTTTGAGTAAACCAGCAAATATTACTGTAAATATGGCGACCAAGCTGGCGCCTTTACTTGTCCGTCTAGCACGGGTAAACGTGCTTTAAAGCGACCGTCCATCGATACCAGCGCGAGTACCTGTTTATTATTATGAAGCGTGCTATAAATGATCATCGAACCGTTTGGCGCTATGCTCGGTGATTCATCAAGGCGAGTTCGCGTTAATACTTGAAACGCGCCTGTAGCCAGCTCTTTCTTAGCAAGATGGTACTGCCCGTTGGTACGGTTAACCATCACTAATTCTTTACTGTCTGGCGTTATAGAACCCGCTAGGTTCATATCGCCGTCGAAGGTCAATCGTTGTGACCTACCAGTTCTTAAATTTAACTTATAAATCTGGGCATTACCACCCCTTTCAGATGTAAACACAATATCCTGGCCATTTGGATACCAAGATGGTTCAGTATCTATACTACGGTGGCGTGTAAGGCGTGTTTCTTTACGGGTTGCTAAATCTAAAACGTAAACTTCGGTTGCACCTGTTTTATCTTTAGAAAGCACCAATAACATTTTTTTGCCATCTGGTGAAAACTGCGGTGCACCGTTAATACCGCGGTAACTAGTGATCAGCTCACGCTTACCTGAGTATAGGTCTTGAATGTAAATTTGGCTTTGGCGGTTTTCAAACGTAACATACGCAAGCTTAGTACCATCTGGTGACCAAGCTGGCGACATTAACGGCTCTTTTGAGCGCAATAATACTTGCTCGTTAAAGCCATCGTAATCGGCAACCACTAATTGGTATGGCTTAGCTTGGTCTTCACGTACGATTACATAAGCAATTTTAGTTAAAAACGCGCCTTTTTCACCGGTTAGCTTTTCATATACTACATCGCTTATGCGGTGTGAATAACGGCGAAAGCCACTTTCACCAATTACGCTTTCGCGAGCTTCTAAAATATGATCTTGGCTTTTTACTAGTTTACCGCTGCTCATCATTTGAGTTTGGCCACCGGTAATTTGCCCACGAATAACATCAACTAATTCGTAGCGTACTAAGTAACGCCCATCAGTTTGCTGCTCTACCTCGCCTACTACAACCGCTTCTACACCTTGGTTTACCCATGCTGCGTAGTCAATGTCGCCATCTTTATTAGGAAGCTGTGGCATTTGTGCTACATCTACCGGTTTAAACTTACCACTGCGCATTAAATCGGCAGCAATTACATCGCTCAATTTTTGTGGAATTGGGCCAACACCGTTGTATTTAAAAGGCACGATGGCAATAGGACGTGCGCCGTCTACACCTTCAGTTATTACAATTTCAAGTGCCGCATTTGCTACACCCTGAAATCCTAATAATATAACTACAAAGGCTATTTTAATTTTGCTGAACATATCATTCCTTTAAAATTCTGGCTTGATTGTTAAATTAATATTCTTAAGTTGCTCGAATACGTCTTTGTCTTTAGATACAGGTAATGTATCGGCCATGCGCACAGCTCTAAGTGCAGCTTCACACACTAGCTTATCACCCCCTAACGATTTAACTTGCGTTACTAAACCATTAAACCCAAGACGAATATTTACTCGACACTGTTGGTTTTTCATTTTTTCATCAATCAGTAAGTTTTGCTGAATGCGCGCCATAATTAAAGCACGGTACTTATCAACTTCGCTTACTACTTGCTGTTGGCGTATTTTACTACGTGCAGCCTGCTCTTTAGCAAGTTGTTCTTGTAACATTTGCTCTTGCAGCGCTTGCTGACGTTTACGCTCAGCCTCTTTTGCACGCTCTTTAGCTTCTGCTTCACGCTTTATACGCTCTGCTTCGGCTTTTTTTAGTGCCTCTTCTTCTGCTTTGCGTTTATCTGCAGCAGCTTTAGCGGCGTTTTCAGCCTCTTGCTTTTGCTTTTCAGCTTGTTTTGCTTTAGCACGCTCTTTTTGTTCAATTTCGCGCGCTTTTTTAGCTTCAGCCTCAGCTTGTGCTTTTTCTTTCTCTTTTGCTTTGCGCTGTTGCTCTAGCTTTTTAATATTACGCGCTTCGGCTTCACGCTGTTTACGCGCATTGGCGGCTCTGCGTTCTAAGTCGCGAATGCGTTTATCTTCAGCGCGTTTTTTAGCATCTTCTTTTTTTTGTAGCTCAGCAATTTTTTGCTCAACTTGTTTTTGATCAACAGTGACCGCCGAAACCGCATTATCAGGCTCAGGAATAGCCGAATTAAGAGTCACTTCCATTACTTTAGGTGCCGGTGGGTGTATATTTGCAGTTGCCCACAAAAAGCCCCCTAAACCTAAATGTAAAAGTACTGACTTGATTATAGAACTATTCATGTTACTACTGTGTCCCCTCAAAGGATTCTGTCATTAAACCCACAGATGGTACGCCAGCATTCTTTAAAAAGTCCATTAATAACAACACTTCTTGGTAAGAAACCTTACCAGAGCCTTTAATCATTACTGGTACATCAGGGTTTTTCATTAGCTGAAGCTTAATAACCGCGGCCACATCAAGTGCTTCCATTGGCTCCTCTGGATCAGTGCCTATGCTTACATAGTACTTACCTGCCGAGTCAATTGAGGCAATAATAGGCGGCGTGTCTTTAGTATCAACTAAATCCGACTCTTCCATTTTTGGTAAATCAACTTTTACACCGTGAGTAATAAGCGGTGCTGTTGCCATAAATATAATTAGCAATACCAACATTACATCAATGTAAGGTACTACATTAATTTCTGCGACCGGACGGCGCTTCTTACGCTGATACATTCGCTTTAGCCTCTATTTGGGTAGCTGCTTGACGGTGTAAAATATTGGCAAATTCTTCCATAAAGTTGATGTAGTGTGATTCTAGTTTTTCAACTTTATTAGCAAAGCGGTTATACGCAATAACAGCCGGAATAGCCGCAAATAAGCCCATTGCCGTTGCAATAAGTGCCTCAGCAATACCTGGCGCTACCATTTGTAATGTTGCTTGCTTCACTTCACCAAGTGCAATAAAGGCATTCATAATACCCCACACCGTACCGAATAAGCCGATATATGGGCTAATTGAACCCACTGTCGCTAAAAACGATAAGCTCGATTCTAGTTTTTCAATTTCACGTGACAGTGCCACACGCATAGAGCGATGCGTACCTTCCATTACAATGCCAGCACTTTGAAAGGTGTTCTTTTTATGGCGTGCAAACTCTTTAAAGCCTGATGTAAATAACGCTTCAATACCATGAGATTGACCGCTACGTGATGAGATTTCGTTGTATAGTTTGCTTAAGTCGATACCTGACCAAAATTTTTGTTCGAATTTTTTTGCATCAGACAAGGCGTCGCTAATTGCTTTTTTGCGCTGAAAAATAATTGCCCATGACATAACAGACATTGCTACTAGCGCTAGCATTACTAACTGCACAAGCAAACTGGCTTCTAGAATTAGATCTAAAAAATTAAGCCCTGATCCCACGTTAAACTCCTAAATAATTTCAAAAAACGTCAATTTGGTTATTTTGTGTAAATAAGACCATTGTAACGGCCATAAGTTGCATCTAGTGTATCGAGTCAAGGGTTTACTGACAACGATATTGCTATGAATTGGCAACAAAAAACGTTAAACATACGCTTAATCGCTTGTTTGTTTCTAAAACGCGACTACCGCGTTTAGTAAAACACAACTTAATACTACAAAAGTGCGTAAATATACGCAGTAAACTTAATAAAACGCACCGTTTATTCATAAAAAGTGCATAAGCACGCAAAAGTAATTCAAGCCACTTTGCATGTACTAATATAACTAATACTGTAACAATACAGTTCAGACCAGTTATTTATTAATTTTCAGACACTTATAAAATTAACGAATAATTAACGTACAAGATTTGAACAACAAAAAAATTCATCAGATTAGTTTTTCTTATCTGAAATTTTAAATTTTCTAGTTTGAACAAAAAATACTTATTCCGTATTATTCTCCCATACCGAGCTTACGCACTGAATGAAACATTTTTCATTAAGCCAAGTTCTTAGTAATAGGATTTTTAATCGTATTACATTGTTTTACTCTTTTTGGATAAAACCTGATTAAGTAAAACGTAGTTCCCTGGATTACTTCCTTCAACTTGTTGTTTGCCCGCATTATATGCGGGCTTTTTTTTGCCTAAATTTTACCGCCAACTTGGCATATAACCGGTATAAATTACACAATCTGTTTAATTGCCAACGGTGTATTTACTATCTTTTTTTACCAATTCGTATTATTAAATTATCTACTTTCAGTAGAAAGCATGTTTATAACAAGGTAAAACTTATTAACACAATTAGCGCCACGTCTAATCTCTTATGTTGCTACTGCTTTAAAGCTAACTGGTTTTAATGGTACGCAGCATAGCCACGCCAGTCTTAACGTTAAGTGAATTACAAAACGATTTTAATTTATTGGTTACATTTGCAACAAAGTGGATGAAAGCTGAGTAAGTTTTAAAAAATTATACAAATTTTCTTAATTAAGTGAGCTATGTTGAGGCTGGAAAAACGTGTTGATAGCTAGGCAAAAAATTCGCTATTTCGTTGTTCTTGGCAATTGCTCCAGCATTGCTATACCTTCTACATGCAGTCGTAAATGAGAGTTTTTAACGCAGGTAGCGACACGTTTGCCTCGCAAAATGATTAAGTGTTATTGCAAATTGGTATTACATTTAACAGAGGAAGTAGCCCGCTACATTTACTGTAACAGGCTAAAGAGGGGTTAATCTTGTTTTGGGAGTAAACCAAAGTGATGATACGCATTGTCAGATACAATTCGCCCGCGCGGTGTGCGCTGTATAAAACCTTGCTGAATTAAAAAAGGCTCTATTACATCTTCAATGGTTTCTTTTTCTTCGCCTATGGCGGCGGCTAAATTATCTAGCCCTACAGGCCCACCCATAAATTTTTCGATAATGGCAAGTAAGTATTTACGGTCCATGTAATCAAACCCGCTTTTATCTACGTCAATCATATCAAGGGCAAGCTCGGCAACGGAGGCGTTTACTGTACCATCTGATTTTACTTGCGTGTAATCGCGCACACGGCGCAATAAGCGGTTAGCTATACGCGGTGTGCCTCGTGAGCGTTTTGCAATTTCGGTAGCGCCATCGTCGCACATTTGTAAATCTAGGTAATGTGCAGAGCGCCCCACTATATGCGATAAGTCAGCTACCGAGTAAAACTCTAAGCGCTGAACTATACCAAAACGGTCTCTAAGTGGTGAGGTAAGTGAGCCTGCGCGTGTTGTCGCGCCAATAAGCGTAAACGGCGGTAAGTCTAATTTAATAGAGCGTGCAGCGGGGCCTTCACCAATCATAATATCGAGTTGGTAATCTTCCATTGCGGGGTAAAGTATTTCTTCAACTTGTGGGCTGAGTCTGTGTATTTCATCAATAAACAGCACATCGCCTTCTTCAAGGTTGGTAAGTAATGCAGCAAGGTCGCCGGCTTTTTCAAGTACTGGGCCTGAAGTGGTTTTAATACTTACATTAAGCTCATTGGCAACAATATTAGCAAGCGTGGTTTTACCTAAGCCCGGCGGGCCAAATATTAATAGATGATCTAGCGCTTCACCGCGGCTGCGCGCTGCCTCTATAAATATTTCCATTTGCTGCTTAACATGCGGCTGACCTTTGTAGTCGGCTAAAAGCTTGGGCCTTATTGCGCGGTCTATGGTGTCTTCGTTGGTTTTTTCGCTCGCGTCAATTAAACGATCAGCTTCAATCATGGGTTACTCACAACATTGATTTTAAAGATTCTTTAATAAGAACCTCAGTAGACATATCGGGTTTACTTACCGATTTTACTGCTTTTTGCGCCTGTGGCAATTTATAACCAAGCGCGACAAGTGCCGATACGGCATCGTCTGCAGCATTATTGGCAATTGTTGCATCGCTAGGAGGCTCTATAACGGCATTATCGCTATATGGCGTAAATAAGTCGTTACCCCAATCTTTTAAGCGGTCTTTCATTTCAAGCACTAAACGCTCAGCGGTTTTTTTACCCACACCCGGTAATTTAACCAATGTTGTGGCATCTTCGTTGTTTACGCAACTAACAAATTGTTGCGCCGACATGCCCGACAAAATAGCTAGGCCTAGTTTAGGACCCACACCATTTGCTTTTAATAGTTCTCTAAAAAGCGCGCGCTCGGTTTTATTATTAAAGCCAAATAATAGTTGTGCGTCTTCGCGTACTACAAAGTGTGTGTACACTATGGCGTTTTCGCCAATATTGGGTAAGTCGTAAAAACAGGTCATGGGCATTTGTACTTCGTAGCCTACGCCGCTTACTTCTAATAAAATTTCAGGCGGTTGCTTTTCAACTAAAGTGCCATTTAAACGGCCAATCATATTTATTTCCTTAAACGTCCTCTAACGGTTTTGCTTGCGCTACCCGCTAGTTTTATTAAATTTTGTTCTGAGTGCGCATGGCAAATTGCAATGGCAAGCGCATCGGCCGCATCGGCTTGCGGTGTGCCAGGTAATTTTAAAATATTTTTTACCATGTGTTGCACTTGCGATTTATCGGCGCCGCCATTGCCTACCACGGCTTGTTTAATTTGCCGTGCTGAGTATTCAAATACGGGTAAGTCGGCCATAGAGGCTCCCACTATGGCGGCTCCTCGGGCTTGGCCAAGTTTTAGCGCGGCATCCGGGTTATGCGCCATAAATACTTTTTCTATGGCAAAGGTTTCGGGGGAGAACTGCTCTATTATTTGCGTGATCCCTTGGTAGATCATTTTTAATCGTATGGGGAACTCATGCTCGGCTAATTTAATACACCCGCTTCCTAAATAGGTAAATTTAGCGCCTTGATGCGCAACCACACCATAACCGGTTAAACGCGAACCTGGGTCTATCCCTAAAATAATGGCCAAACAGCACACTCATTATTGTTATTTTTCAATAACGGTAATAATGCCAGAGCACTGTATAAATTACCAGTGGCGAGTAAAAACAAAAACGCCCGCAACTTAGTGCGGGCGTTTAGCGTTAAAAGTATAGCTTAGGCTAAAGCACGTACTAAGCCTTGGGTATTTTGTTTAAGTTTACGGGCAATCATAAAGTAGCCAAGCGCGGCTACAAACACCCCGCCCGACACAGGCCCTATTAGCCAAATTGTTGGGTGCAACTTACCGGCTAAGTCAAACATTTGCTGCTGAACAATCAGCAAGGCTACATCACTAAATAATGCAGCTACAAACCCGGCTAAGCCACCTAATAGCAAAAACTCATAAAGCGTCGCATTTTTTATTAGCCGCCCTTTGGCGCCTAACGTTCGCAGTATTACTATTTCTTGCATTCGCTCGCCAAGGCTCGCTTGCACCTGAGATATAAGCACTAATGCGCCACACAAAACCACAATAGCAAGCACAAAGCCAATAGCTAACGACACCTGCTCAATGGTTGATTGTATTTGCTTAACAAAGTTATCTACATCGATGGCGGTAATGGTTGGATAAGTGCGCAGTAACTGGCTAAACGCTTTCTTTTGCTCTGGCTCTATACGCACAGATGAAATATACGTTGCCGGAAAATCTTTTAGCACATCGGGGCTTAAAATAATAAAAAAGTTAGGTTTTAGCGTCGCCCAATTTACTTTACGCACACTGGTAATTTTGGCATCAAATGATTGCGCACCAATTAAAAATGTTAAGGTGTCGCCTATTTCTACGTCTAGGCGCTCCAACATAGACTCCTCAACCGATGCCTCACCCACTGCGCCTTCGCCAAACCACTGCCCTTGCACAATTTCGTTTTGGGCTGGCACATTTTCAAGCCAGGTTAGATTAAGCTCACGGCCAATGCCTGAACGCGCTTCTTCATCTTTTTTCTCGTTATCTTGCAACGACACTTTACGCGCCACAAGCTCGCCATTTACCGCATTTACTCGCCCACGAATGGTTGGATAAAAATCCGAAACTAAAATATCGTTCTCTGCTAGGTAATTATTTACAGGCTCAAGTTCGTTTTGCGTAATATTAACTAAAAATGCATTAGGCGCATCGGCGGGTAATTGAGACTGCCAATCTGAGATCATGTCATTTTTAAGCACAATCAAAAACAATAGCAATTTTATCGCCAAAGAAAAGCTAATAAGCTGCACCGCATTTACGTTGGCACGCTTTTGTATAGAAGCAATAGCTAACGACCAACTGTTGCCTGGTTTTAAGCCTAATTTACGGCCACCCCCAAATATTAGTTTTGAAATAACAAACAAAACCGCAATCAAAGCAAGCGTGGAGACAAATAAAATAAGCGTTATTTTAATGTTGTTACTAAATAACCACATTAATAAAAACACCGTAAGCGCGCTTAAACCTAAGTGCACACGGCTTACCGCTAGTCTGTCGCCTAAATTACGGCGCAATACTCTAAGCGGTGGAATATCAAATAAATCAAGCAGTGGCTTAATAGAGAACATAACTGCACATATAACGCCTGTGCTAATGGCCACCAGCCAAGGTTTAAATCCGGCGGCAGGTAAGCTCATATCCATGCTTTTTGCTAAATAACCAGTGGCTATTTCTTGTAAGCCGTAGCCTATGGCTAAACCCACAATAACCGCTAAAGCACACACCATGAGTAAGTGCATAAAATATATTTTACGAATTAATGCACGGCTTCCGCCAAGTGTTTTCATCATTGCTACAGGGTCGTATTGGCGCTCACAATAACGCTTTGCCGACACAGCAATAGCAACCGTAGCCAAAATAATGCCCAGCAAACCGGCCAGTAATAAAAAGCTTTCTGCACGGTTTAAGCTATTTGATATAGGCGACTGCCTATCTTTTACGCCATACCAACGTTGGTTTTCCGCCATTTGCGGCTTTAACCATTCATAAAACCGCGTTATATCTGATTCATCGCCTGCATAGAGTTGGCGATAATTTACTCGGCTGCCAGGTTGAATAACCTCAGTTTTTGCAACATCAGCAATATTTATAAGCACTCTGCGGCTGCTCGAAAATACATTAAACGGCGCATCTGGCTCTTCAACCACCACTTTTTCTACATTAAATACTGCTGCGCCCAGCTCTACTTGGCTGCCAATATCAATATTTAAGCTGTAAAAAACCGATTCACTTAGCCACACATTGCCAGGCTTCGGGCCGCCCTGCGCTACTTGTGTTTCGCCAAGCAATGATGATTTAACTTTTAACTCGCCTTTTAACGGGTATTCGTTAGACGCCGCTTTTACCGAGGTAAATTGCATCTCGTCGTTGGCAAATAACATAGTGTCAAAGTAGATCATTTGCGCAGTTTGTAAGTTTTCTTGTTTGGCCTTGCTAATAAACGCCGTATCTAGCTCATGGGCGCTTGCCAATACTCTATCTGCAGCAATAAACGCGCTACTTTTTTGCGCTATGCTTTGTGCTATTCGCTCAGTGACCATAGACAGTGTAAGCACCGTTAATACCGCCAGCGCAATGGCGGCACTAATTACCGTTAGTTCGCCGCGGCGAAATTCACGCGCAAATAATTTAAGTGCTAACTTAGCCCACATTCGCTACGTCCTCTTTTGAGTTTTTAACTAAGCAGCCCGCTTCAATTTGTACAATATGCTGGCACTTTTGCGCGAGTGCTTCATCGTGAGTTACTAAAATTAGCGTTGTGCCGTGCTGCTGGTTTAAATCAAATAATAGTGACTCCACCATTTTGCCGTTTTTACTGTCTAAATTTGCAGAAGGCTCATCGGCAAATAAAATTTTAGGTGTGCCTATAAAGGCACGGGCAATGGCTACACGTTGCTGCTCACCACCAGAGAGTTGCGATGGGTAATGGTCAATACGATGGCTCAGCCCCACTTTTTCTAATAGGGCAAGAGCTTGCTCTTTGGCATCGCTTTCGCCAGCAAGCTCTGCCGGCAGCATCACGTTTTCAAGTGCCGTTAAGCTTTGTACCAACATAAAAGATTGAAATACAAAACCTACTTTTTCTGCACGCAATGCCGCGCGTTGCTCTTCATCTAATTTATGTAGCGGCTCGCCATCAAGGGTAATTTCACCACTGCTGGCGGTATCTAGCCCCGCTAATAAACTTAATAACGTGGATTTTCCTGAGCCAGAGGTGCCAACAATAGCTACTGACTCGCCATGCTTGACATTAAAGCTGATGTCGCTGAGGATGGGCAACTGACCTTCGAAGGTAGAAACTACTTTAGACAAACCATTTACTTGAATAATATTTAATTGAGAAAGCGCTGACATATGACTCATTCAATCCTACGTTTTGTATTCGTTTTATTTTTAGTTATCAAACCACTTAGTGCGGCGGCCGACAACACGATTTTAATACTTGGAGACAGTTTAAGTGCAGCCTATGGGCTTAAACAAGAGCAAGGCTGGGTTAAATTGTTACAAGATAAATACGATGCAGAGCAGCGTAATATAGAGCTAATTAATGCCAGTATTAGTGGCGAAACTACCGGTGGCGCTTTACGCAGGCTAGATGCCTTACTAGCGCAATACCAACCAAGCCATGTACTTATTGAGCTTGGTGCTAATGATGGTTTACGTGGTTTTCCGGTAACAAAAATGCAGGCCAACTTAACGGATTTAATCGAAAAAAGCCAAGCTGAAAATGCCATGGTCGCGTTAATGGAAATTTACATTCCCCCTAATTACGGGCCGCGTTACAGTAAAATGTTCACTGACAGTTTTACACAAGTAAGTGAAAAAACAAATGCTCATTTACTTAACTTTTTTATGCTTAATGTGGCAGATAAGCCAAACTTAATGCAAAGAGATCAATTACATCCAAATAAAGAAGCACAACCGCTGATACGCGATGAAATGTATGACTCGATCAACCAATGGTTAAATAAAGATTAGCCCGCCTTGTTTGGTGGCTTAACATGCGCTGCACGGCATGTGCTTACTAAGGGCGATACGCCCTTAGCTTAAAGTTTTTTAGCTCATTTGCACAATAAACACGCAAACAAACAATCACTTATTGATTTTTAATAAAATATACGTACTATTGCAAACAACGTCGGTATGTAGCGCAGCTTGGTAGCGCACTGTCATGGGGTGTCAGGGGTCGCAGGTTCAAATCCTGCCATACCGACCATTTAACCTCCTCTTTATTTCTTTTTCACTGTCATTTTTCTGTATTACCTTGTATACCTAGCATTAAATACTATGTGTTTAAGGATGACTTATGAAAAAACGTATTGTGTTTCCTCTGCTTTTATCTCTTTTTATTTCAAGCTTTGCGTTTGCTCAGGGTAGTTTTCGACTTAAAAACGGAAATCTATTAAGTGTGGGTAAAACTAAATCTGACATTGTAGCTGTAGTGGGCGCACCACTTTATAAAGATGTGCTTAATGAAGCTGTTGATATTGGTAATGGCGACAAATTAGTTAAAACAGAAGAGTTTACTTATAAACTAAAAGGCTCAATTGGTGGGATGTATATTGTATTGATCCGTTTTGAAAATAATATTGTGACCAGTATTAGTTCAAAACAAGTCGACAGGCTTTAAATATTTTAGAGTTAGTTTTAAGCAGTTAAAAGCGCCATACGGCGCTTTTTAGTTTTTATTAGTGTGTACGCCCTACGGCGTTACGCACCATGTCTTTACCGTTTTCAAATACCTCGGCTGTTATGCCACGCGCCAGTAATAACTGTTGTTTGTCGTCAAATACTGCAACAAAATGGCTGCCGTCTTTATTGCTTGTAGCCATACCTACACCCGATACACCTTTTAAGCCTAAGCCGCCGTTTTCTACCATTACTAAAAAGTTTTCTACCTCTGCTAGGTTGTCGATTATGTCGTGCTCGTTATTCATAAATTGCTCTTTGTAAAATCTGCTTGGTTAATGCCTATTCGCAAAACGTAACCACTAAATTAAGCGAATAGGTATAAATTACTTGGGCGCTATTTTATAGCCCATTAAAATAAACATAAACCTTTGTATCGGGTTATTAAGTACATTTAGTACTAGCGCTTAAGGTTAAAAGCGCTCTACATTCAGTGACAAATTACTTAACGCGCAACCATACGGCAGGGTATTAACGCGGTAATAATGCGTATTTTTTGTAGCAGTTAAATTTATCAAAAGGTCATCTTGTTGCCCTACCGCACTTTGCTCTTGGCTTAGGCACATAGCTTGCGTAAGCGAGCGAAGTTTTGAATCGGTTAAAATATTGGCAAAACGCTGCACCGGTAAAGGTGGTATTTTAATAGGCGCTAATGCTTGGCTAATGGTGCGCTCGCTAAGTTCAAACCCGGCATTAGTAATATCTATTACACTGCGAGCAGGCCAGTACGAGTAGTTATAGCTGTTTGCTTTTTGCTGTGTACTTAAATGCGCAACGCCACTTTGCCCTATTACGGTCATTAAATTTCCTTTGTTGGATTTAATAACAACGAGGGCTGTGTTTTCATCAATACCAAAACCGTGCTTAATATCACCGTTTTTTTGCTTAACGATGTTTAATGTACTGGCTAGGTTTAGCGTTTGATTTTGCTCACTAAAGCGGGTACTCAGTGGCCCATAGGTAAACGTGTTTAACCCGTTAAGTGCATTAGGCTGTGGGGCAAGCTTTGCTTTTAATACCGCTTCGCTTTGGTGCCGTGAGAGATAGACGTTTTCGCTTTGTATTTTGCTTCCTGCACCTAGCCCTACAATAACAGGGCGAGTTTTAAGCGCGTTAGTCCAAGGGTAGGCAGTATTATTTTCATCATACAGTGCTTTTAAAGCATTTTTAGCCGTGCCGTCGCTAAATAAAACACCGGTGCTGGTGTTTATTAAATTAACTAACGCCTCAACCCCATTATTACAAAGTGTTTGCTCAGCCTTTATGAGCTCAGGGTATACATTGCTGCGATTATACAGGTTCATTTGTGAGTGACGCAGCGCCGGTAAATCACTACAGGTATTGTTAGTAATTGCTTTAGCAAGTGCAGGTGTAAGCGGCAACCATTGGCTGGTTACACCTTTTGGTAAAAGTGTTTTAAGCGCCTCTACCTGTGCGTATGGGTCGCGCTGGGCTGCGCTAATAATTAATAAGGTAGGTGTTGGGTTAGCAACCTTTAAGCTCCCCGCTATAAATTGCAATATGCCGTTGCTTTGTGGCTCAGCTTTTGGGGTGGTGTTTGCATGAGGTTGTTCGAGCATATCAAACACAAAGTTAAACTCTTGCTTTGTTAGGTTATTGAGTTGCTCGTTGTTTATATCTCGCCATTGCCAAAGCAGCTCACTTTTAGAGACTGCGTTTGCATTTTTGCTACTAAGAGCACGTAAGGTATTTAAAACATTTGCTTGGTTATTTGTATTGTTAGTCGGCCAATTTAATTTTATTTGCTCAAGGTTAGCATTGGTTACCTTAAACACGCTTTGTGACTTTGAGTTATTTTGCGTATTGCAACTTTGCGCTGCATTAGCACTGCAACTATTAATTGTACTACCGGCTAAAATAAGGGTTTGATCTTACTGCTGGGCAGCCCCTTTAAATGAAAATAAAGTAAATAATACGAGCATAAAGCTCACTCGCTTAGTAAAAAAAGCACGGGTACGCATAACGCTCTCAAAAATGATCTAAATAGGCGTTAAGTTTAACAGCATGTAATGGCAGGCTAAATAGTAAATGTAAATCGTCAATGTTTGCGACACATGGCATTAGTGTATAAAGCTAGTTACAAAAGCGCGATGTGCGTTTTACGCAGCCAATACTCTTACATTTAATCATTAACCTTACTTATTGTGCTTACTCTGTTTTACAAACAAATTAGAGGCTATATCAATAGGGTAATTATCGTTTATTAGCTCGCTAATAAATTCAGAACACGCAGATGGCGGAGCAATTAAATAGCTTTTATGCTTAGCGCGCGTGATCCCTACGTACAATAAACGTCGCTCCTCTGAATGATTAAAGGTATCTGGTGCGGGCAATAATGCCTCAACAAGTAAATTGCCAGGGTTATTGCTTGGAAAACCTAACTTGCCCTGCTCAAAACCTATAATAATACAGTAATCGGCCTCCAGTCCTTTAGAGCCATGCAGTGTCCAAAAGTGCAGTGGGTTAGCAAAGTTGTTACCTGCTAAGTGCTGCTCGACCTCATTAAGCATAAACCGATAACGGCTCAAGACGGCAATACTGGCTGTGTTATTATTTTTATTAATTGTGGCTATAGTTTGCTGCACTTTTAGTGCTACTGACTTTTTACCTTGGTGTAAATCGTCAAGTAACACAACTTGAGGGGTGCTTACTTGCGTATGTGTGGTGATGTGCTTTTTATATTGTTCAGGGTTTTGCATTACAAAGCGCCCCGCTACCTCACTAATACTGTTGTTATATCTAAACGTTTTTTGCAATAACGTGAGTGAGTGACTGCCTATTAAATCGTTAAACTGCGTGGTGAGCGCCAAATTACCGCCTGAAAACCGATAAATAGCCTGCCAATCATCGCCAACCGCAGTAAAACAAGGTTGCGGACCACTCTTTATTAACGTATTTAAAAACGCCATGCGTGCGCATGAAATGTCTTGAAATTCATCAACTAAAATATGGTGCCAAGGCAAACTTACCTCCCCCGATTTAACCGCCTGAGCTGCGCTTGCAATCATGTCGTCAAAATCAATAGCATCTTGCTCTTTTAATTTTTCGTAGTATGCACGCTGCATTGCCACCAATAATGTTGCATAACTTTTATGATTTATAATGCCACTTTTAGCTATTCGCGCTGCTATTTGAGTGTTTGATAACTGCTCACCCCGTATTGCGCTTAGGCAGTTTAAGTACTTATTTATATTTTGCTTTAACAGCCCTGTTGCAGATAAGCGGTCGTACACTGCCTGGTTATCTACGGGGTTAATGTTCACTTTATGTTTTTGTAGTTGTGCTTTTAAACGCTGCTCAAGCTGAGCTTCTTGCCAGTTATAATGAAATGTTTGCACCAACGCATGCCCATGTTTTTTATGGTGCGCGCGTACATATTTAATATGCTCGCTATTGTGCAAGTTAGCCGCGTGCTGCACTGAATTACCTTGCCTATCTGTCACAAAATGTGCCAAGTAAACCTGGTGCTGTGGCAAGTAAAAATCGGCGGTGTCATCATTTTGGTAAGTGTGTTCAATACCATACATATAAAGCCAGTTGGCAATTAATAAGTGCTGATAACTGCTTACTTTTAGCCCCGATAAGGTGTGATAGGTTTGTGCTTTTAAGGCGGTTTTAGTTGCGGTTCTAGTTTCGGTATTGAGGCTATCAGTAGGTTCGTACAGGGTATCAACAAAAGTTTCACAAAAACGTGAGTCTGTTTTTAGGGTATTACTAAGCCACTGTGTAAACCATTTATTAAGCGCCATAGCATCGTTTGCAAAAGGCGATAAGCTACGTGTTTTATTAGCGCTTTGCAGTAACTTAAGCCCCAGCGCATGAAAGGTTAAAATAGTAGGCGGCGTAACGTTTAAATTTGCTTGCAGCGCCCTTAAATTAAAGCGTTGATTTAATTCGTTTGCCGCATTTTTATTATAAGCAAGTATCAATATTTGCTCGGGCTTTACACCACCGTGGGCAATTAAATCCAGGGCCTTTGCAACCATTACTGAGGTTTTGCCAGTGCCTGCGGCCGCTAGCACTAAATTTTTGTCGTTATTGCGTATAACAGCAAGGCGTTGATCGTGTGTAAGCGGGTTTGATTCAACCACATTATAGAAGTCGGCTCTTGCCGTTAGTGTTTTTTGCTCATAACTTTTACGTAGCTGCTCTGTGGCATGCGCTACTGTTGGTGAGCTACTTAAAATAGTCAAAAACTTAATATTAATGGCCGATAAATGCTGCTGCCATAGTGCAGGTATTGCGCCGTACTGCTGTGCCAGTGAAAACACCGCCGATTTTAATAACGGCACGTTTGAGTCGCGAAGATACTCGTTTGTTGCATAACGTTTTACAAGCGTTTTTGCTGTATTCACTTTTTCTTCTAGGTGATTGGCAAAAACGCTGTTTAGCTGCTCACTAAGCGTTTGAGCCTGCTGTTTATTTAAAAAGCTAATTACCGTTTTTTTATTATGGTTGAGGGTTATTTTCCCGCTAAACAGGCCTTTTTTAAATTGTGTAAAATTAGTAAAGTCGCTAATTAAATAGGCGCGTGAAGTAGTATTTTTAAAATGTATAACGAGTGAACTTTGCTTAATAGTAACGGTGTTAATACGCGTAAAAAAACGTCCTAACCAGCTTGGAGTGGCAATAAACTGCGCCATAAAACCTTGAATAAACTAAAATTAAAAATAAATTTTATCACAGTTTAAACGCCAAGGCGCGCCGCGCCTTAAAAGTGGCAGCCTGGTTAACCAAAGCATGTACAAGCAGGCCTCATAAATAGCCCAAAGGCTGTGTACATTGGGTGTTTAAACTGCGGTAAACTCCTCCTAAAACAATCAACAGGCCTTAAGTATTTACTCTAAACAGGTGTTTAAATTTGCTTAAACTTTACGTTTGAATATTGAACAAATTGCACTATTGGTTTAATGTGAAGCTTTTATTAAACGAGAAATAATATGGATTTAACTAAGGAAGAGTTAAGTTTTATTTCGTCTGTTGTAGGCAGTAACAAGGACAATACAAACGATAACTCGCAGCTTAGCTTAAAAACGGCTTTGCCAGATACACTAAAAGGTTTGTTGTCTCACGCTAAATTAACCATGTTAGCTGAGGTGGGCCATTATCAGTTGTGGTTTCCGCTTGAGTTTAAGCTCAACGATGACGGCTACTTAAACCCCGTACTGAGTGCGCCTGAGGTAATTGATACCGAAGGTGTAGACAGAAGCTGGCGTTATTCAGACCTGCATTTACAAAGCGAGCGCTTTTATGTGCTTTCGCTCTCTAGCAGTGGCGTGCTATTAAAGCCGCGCGATCATCGCTATAGCCTTACCCACGCGCAACATATCACGTTTAAGCTACCCAATAAGAAAAAAGTCACTCTACTTATAGATTTAGTCCGTAAAACTAATTTAGGCTATGCCGCTAAAATTATCAGTATCAAAAGTGGTAAAGAGGCATTACGTGAGTATTTATTTGAAAAACATAAACGCGAAAACGCCACCTTGTACGAAAACACGGCTAGTGTAACTGAGCATTTCTAGTTGCAGGCTGTTAATTGCAGCGATAAGCTAACGCCTTTATAAAGCGACAAGTTAAAGGCACACAATGAGCGACACTTTATACCCAATTGGTACCCCTAATAAACCATGGAACGACAGTGATAAAGCAGCATGGTTACAACTTCAACAAAAAAAGCGCGATTATAACCAGCTCGTAGTAAGTAAAATTACCCAGCCTAATGAGTTCTTAGATGTAGAGCAGTACGGCGAATTAAATTATTCGCCGCTTAGCTTTGCACTTTATTTATTTAAAAGTAAAAATTGGCAAAGTGATCGCCCTACCGTGTTAATTACTGGGGGTGTGCACGGCTACGAAACAAGTGGCGTTATGGGTGCGCTGGCATTTGCTCAAAGCGCTGTTGCACCTTATACAACGCGTTTTAACTTTATTATTGCACCTTGTATTAGCCCGTGGGGTTTTGAAACCATAAATCGCTGGAACCCAGAAGCAATTGATCCAAATCGCTCTTTTTACGATAACAGCCCTGCCCAAGAATCTGCATCTATAATGAAATATGTAGCCTCGCTTAACACTGAGTTAGTTGCGCATATTGATCTGCACGAAACCACAGACACAGACAACAGTGAATTTAGACCCGCTTTGGCGGCGCGCGATGGTAAAATTAACACCAACTGGAACATACCAGATGGTTTTTATTTAGTGGCTGATAGCAAAAAACCAGCACCTGATTTTCAAAAAGCCATTTTAAATAGTGTTGAGAAGGTAACGCACATTGCCCCCAGTGACGAAAACAATCAATTAATTGGTGTACCACAGGAGCAATTTGGCGTTATAAATTACGCCGCTCGCGAATTGGGCTTATGCATGGGCTTTACTAATGCCCCTTATGTAACTACAACCGAAGTATACCCAGATAGCCCAAGTGCCTCAGATGAGCAGTGTACTCAAGCGCAAGTTGCTGTTATTACCGGCGCGTTAGATTATTTAAAGTCACTTTAGTGGCTTTTAATACCCATGTGCAATAATACTTAATCATTTTGCGGGGCTAAACGTGTCGCTACCTTCGTTACAAAATGCTCATTTACGACTGTATGGATGCAGAAGGTAGAGCAATGCAGGAGCAATTACCTAGAACAACTAAATAGCGGATTTTTTGCCAAGCTATCAACATGTTTTTCTAGCCTCAAGAAAGCTAACTTAATTAAGCAAATTGGTATAAGTTATAAACTAATTTAAATTAGGAACCTACGATGAAGTATAAAAATAAGCATGCCGAGGTAACTTTATCCGTTGAGGGCAATATAATTATTGCCCAATTTAGCGGAAATTTAGACCTAGAGCTATTGGCCAACTTTAAAACCGCCCTTTTTGATAAAGTGGCTGAATTTGAAGGTAAGCAATGGGGTTACATAAGCGACTCATCGTGTGTACTTGCAGCTACGCCCGATGCAGAGCAAGAAATGGTAGCCATAAGCACACATATGCAGCACACTAACTGCTTGATAAGTGCATTTGTCCTCACCTCCCCTATTGCTATAAGCCAAATGCAGCGAATAATGCAAAACGCTAAACGCGATGTAGATTTTAACCAATGTTTATTTGATAACCTAGATGCTGCAAAACGTTTTATTTCATCGCAATTAAATAATGGCGTGAGCTAACTTTAGCCCAAGCCATTGCTAGTTTTTATAAAACTGACTTGTTTTAGTAATCCCTATGTCAGGGTTTTCTACGGCGGTAATCACAAAGCTAACTGGGGTCACTTTTGTTGCTATGTCGTAGCCATCGGCGGTGACTGTCAGCGGAACTTTTTTCATCACTCCTGGCAATACCAAAATAGAGCTTGGCGCACTAAGTGTGGCCACAGGTAGGCCTTCAATGGCTACGCCGTAGTGCAATGGCTGCTGGGTTTTATTAATAATAGTGAGTGTGTATGGGTTTTCTACCAAGCCTTCATAATTTACACGGTATAAAGCGTTTCTGTCGCGCAGTACCGATGCCTCTATTGGCGTACGTTGTAATACCCACGCAACCATAGAAATAATTAATACCCCTGTTAATACACCATACCCCACTAATTTAAGCCTAAATGGATTGGTTTTTTTACCTTCTAGCTGTTTTTCGCTGGCGTATTTAATTAACCCTTTTTGATAGCCAAATTTATCCATAGTGTCGTCACAGGCATCAATACATAAGCCACAATTTATACACTCGTATTGCAAGCCGTTACGAATATCTATGCCCGCGGGGCATACCTCTACACATAAATTACAATCAACGCAGTCGCCTAAATTAAGGGCTTTAGGATCAGCTTTGCGTTTACGAGGGCCTCGGTTTTCGCCGCGCTTTGCATCGTAGCTCACTACCAATGTATCTTTATCAAACATCACCGATTGAAAGCGAGAATACGGACACGCCACGTTACACATTTTTTCGCGTAAAAAGCCGGCATTTCCATAAGTACAAAATGCAAATAAAAACACCCAAAAGCTGGTAATGCCCGACCACTGTAAGGTAAACATTTCAAGGTATAAACTTTTAGCGGGTATAAAATACGCCATAAACGACGTTGCAGTAAGCAGCGATATAACAAGCCACGCAGCATGTTTTGTTATTTTTTTACGCCACTTTAATGCACTCCATGGCGATTTATCTAACTTTATACGCTGATTACGAGTACCTTCTATACGTTGCTCAACCCAACTAAACATTAACATCCAGATTGTTTGGGGGCAGGTATAGCCACACCACACGCGGCCAAGCCAATTCGTGACAAAAAACAAAGCAAACGCGCCTACCATAAATAACAGCGCTAAAATCATAAAGTCTTGCGGCAGCAAGGTTAAACCAAAAATAGTAAACTTTTGCGTGGCTACATCAAGTAGTACGGCTTGCTCACCTTTGTATTGAATCCAAGGAATGGCAATAAACATAAGCATAAGTAACCAACCAAGGTTACGCCGTATTTGTTGGTAAAAGCCTTTTTGCTCACGAATATAAATAGGCCCTGGTGTGTTATAGGGCTTGATGATCATATCTTCTTCTTTAATATCAAACTTCATAGTAGCTACTTAATAGTGACGGTATTAATGCTGCTTTTGCAACTTTCAGACCAAGCTGAAACTTTAATTAAGTAATTGATATTAAATATATTTATAAATTAGCAATAAAATTCATTCGCGATATTTAACGAATACCGCGATATATCACGTATTTTTGCTTATTCCTAGTTTGCGCATTTTTGAGCGCAAAGTGCTCTCGGGCAAGCCTAATTTGCAAGCAGCGCCTTTATCGCCAGATATTTGCCACTGTGACAATTCAAGCACCGCAATAATGTGCTGTTTTTGCGCCTCTGCAAGCGTAAGTGATGTATTTACAGCTGTGCTTGCATCGCCATGCAATGGCTGACTCAGTTTAAGGACAGTATGTTTAGTTAAAATAGCTTCGCGCTCTAGTACGTTTTGTAACTCGCGAATATTACCAGGCCAATCATAAGCTTGTAGTTGGCTAATCGCTTTTTTACTCACCCCTTTTATTTGCTTTGCTAAGCGTTTATTTAGTTGAGTAATTAAATTGGTGCATAAATAAGGAATGTCTTCTTTGCGCTCTTTAAGCGCTGGCACTTTAATAGGAAACACATTAAGGCGGTAATATAAATCAATTCGAAAGGTGCCCTTTTGCACCATTTGCCATAAGTCGCGATTGGTTGCTGCCAATACTCTAATATTTACCTTAAGCGTAGTACTACCGCCAACCCGTTCAAACTCTTGCTCTTGTAATACCCGTAGCAATTTACTTTGCGCTTCTAATGGCAGCTCAGCAACTTCGTCTAAAAACAGTGTGCCTTTGTCGGCCAGTTCAAAGCGGCCTTTACGTCGCTCGTTTGCACCGGTAAACGCACCGCGCTCGTGGCCAAATAATTCAGACTCTAACAAGCTTGGCGTAAACGCTGCGCAGTTCACTTTTATAAAAGCTTGATTACTGCGTTTACTTAACCGGTGTAAGTTACGCGCCACCAGCTCTTTGCCTGTTCCATTTTCACCTAAAATTAATACTGTGCTGTCGGTTTCGCTAACGAGTTTAATTTGCGCCAACATAGCTTGAAAAACATGGCTTTGGCCAACTAAACCTGAGTCTTGCCAGTCTTCGTTAAGCTCTGCAATTAGGTAGTTATTTTCATCTTGCAGCTGCTCACTTAAATGCTTAACTTGCTCAAGCGCTTGCTTAAGTTCGTTTTGGGTTTGCTGCTGCGCCGATATATCGCGAAATACCGCGACCGCACCAATTAACTCACCTTGCCTGTAAACGGGGGTTGATGTGTATTCTACTGCAAACGAGGTGCCGTCTTTACGCCAAAATACTTCGTTTTTAACCTCGCGGCGTTTGCCATCAAACATGGTGCAATATATTTGGCATTCATCGGCTGGATAAGGAGAGCCGTCGGCGTGGCTGTGATGATGATACTGGTGTATTTTTTTGCCCAACAATTCTTGGGCTTTCCAGCCTGTCATACGTTCAGCGGCTGGATTAACAAACACCGCATTGCCCGATAAATCAAAGCCGTAAATGCCCTCTCCTACTGCATTAAGTAAAAGTTTGGGGTCATTTAAAAATTGTTTTATCATTGCATCATCCTCGCGAAATATCACGATTATTATGCCATAAAGTGACGCGCTAAACAGTTAAATAAAGTGGCCTTTAATATAAGGCTTAAATAAAGCGTTAATATCTATTTTTGCATTTAACTTTGCCGCAATTAAATAAAGCCCAGCTAGCTTACGATGTATAAACAACGCATCAACGGGCGGTGTATGCCATTGCTGCGACTGTGCGCTCAGCTCTAGCCCTGCATTTTTAATATTCGTTGCTAAGGGACTGTTTTTAAAATCAAACTCGCCAGTGGTTCTTAGCGGCTCACACGCCATTAAAAACAAATCAATAACATGGCTTTTGTAAGAATCTAGTAGGGTATCTTTAAAATAACCTATTTCTCGTGCTGCGCTTAACACGCCCGCCCTATTGTTTTCAGTGCCTGCAATAAATAGTGACAGGTAAGCCTTGCTCAATTTACTCGAGATCTCTCGGGTTGCCCCAAAGTCAAATAACACAATTTGCTTACTCTGGGTCTGATAATGAAAATTAGCAAAGTTAGGATCGGTTTGAATTAGCTTAAACTCAAACATTTCTTTAAAAAATAAATCTATGAGCCTAGCTGCAATGTTATTTTGCTCACCTTGAGGTAAATTACTAAGCGCTTCTATAGGCGTTGCTTGCACATACTCCATTGCCAAAATGCGTTTAGTGTTGTGAACGCCATATACTTTAGGCACTTTAAAATTAACGTGCTGGCTTAGCAACTCACCGTATCTTTTAAGGTAATGTGCCTCGCGTTCATAATCAGCCTCGGCAAGTAGCTGCGCTTTAGCCTCATTTATGAGTGGCTGTATATCAAGCTCTTTAGGGATTAACCGCGCAATGTTTAATAGTGCAATAACATTGTCTACATCGCTATGTACACTTTGCGCTATACCTGGGTATTGAATTTTTACCGCCAGCTTTTCACCATTTTCTTGATAAGCTAAGTGCACTTGGCCAATAGACGCCGCTGCAAATGGCCTAAGTTCAATATGCGAAAAACGATTAAGCCAGTCTTCACCCCATTCACTTTTAAGTACCTTAACTAATTGATTGTGCGGCATTGGGTTTGCATCAGCGCGAAGCAATGCGAGTAATTGAGTAAGTTCAGGACTTAATAGCTCGCCAGCATCCATAGACAGTAATTGCCCTAGTTTCATGGCAGCACCACGAAGATGTGCTAGCTGAACAGCTAGTTTTTCTATGTTTTTAGGTTGTAAGAGTAAAGCTTTATTATTCCAACCTTTACCCGAGAGCGCACTTTTAGTGCCATCTATAAGCATGTTGGTTGCAACACCACCGGCTAAGGAGCCAAGCTTTGCAAATCGAGAGAGTCTTGAGGTAGGTATGCTGCGTGAAGCTGCCATTATAAAAACCTAATTAGCCTGAGAAACAGGCTAATTAATACGTACATTTTACTGGGCTCGATCTAATTAACCAAACGTTTGGGTAATAAAACTATCGCAAGCAGTGTGCTGTACATTAAAGGCGCGGTACTAATTTAATTGCCCCTTCAACCACTTTCATATCAAGGGGTAATTTGCTTAGCAGCATCATTTTAGGGTCATTCATATTTAACGTATAAACAGGGTTGAGGGCTAAAAAAGCATTAATTACTTCCATCGCTTCATTATCAAGCGCCGCTAAATTACCTTTAAAGCCACCTGCATCCACACTCGAATCTAGTAGTTTAACATTGCGTAAAAACACGGCTTTTTTTTCACTGTCGTAAAACGGGCTACCTTCAATTTGCAGCTTTAAGCGTACTGGGTATTTTAGTGCAAATGCATTTATTTCTGCACTGGAGTCTGCACCAAGTACTACTACATCACGGTTATCTGGACCAATATTTACACTTAAATCGTTTACATCAAACTGCACTGGCAGCCCCATTAAGCTCACCTTTTCGCTTAACTTAGGCAACTGTTTACCTAGCACACTTTCTACTTCTGAGCTGGTAAATGAGTAAACAGACACGCCTTGTGTAGAATTACATGCGCTTAAAAATAGTGTGGTTAAAAACAGTAATAAAATTCTCATGCTAACCTTTATCCTCGTTGTAATTATAAAAAAGCCGCTTAAACAGCGGCTTTTATTATGCAATACCTGTATTTAATACAAGTTAATTACATATTATGCTGTAAAAATAGTTTTAATTTTAGCTAGTGTGTCAGGCTCAACTGAACCCTTACTGAGCGCTAATAGCTGCTTTAAATAATAGTTTAAATCAGCATGCTCACCACGGTGTTTATCATCAAGCATGGCGACTTGCTCTGCCATTCTAAGCGCTGCGTTTTGCGAGCTTACATTGGCAAGAATTTCCATTCTTGTAATAAGTTGTTCACTACTAAGCGATGTCGCTAACGGTGCTTGAAATTGGCTTGGCACTACATCGTTGTTTTCAAGTGCAGTGATCAGCGCTTCAAATTGCGCATGCTGCGCTTGGCTTGTAAGTAAAGCTAGCTTTTCGTCAATAGCACTTAATAATGCTGCCACTTTTGACGCAAGCGATTTATATTGTGCGTAGCCTTTTACTTTGGTTTCTAGGTCATGTAATTGGGCTTTTTGATTAACTTGCTCAAGGGCACTTTCTAGCTCAGCCAGTTCTATTGCAGCTTGTTTATCTGTTTCGTTTTGAGCCTGCTTTTGCTGCTCAAACTCACTGCTACGTTTGCTAAAGGTTTCATCGTTATACTGGCGAAACTTTTGCCACAGCGCATTTTCGGCTTTTAAACCTGCAAAACCTATACTTTGCCATTGCTGTTGTAATTGCTTTAACTCTTGGCATGCTGCAGCTAAATCTTCACTTTGCGAAAGCGCTGAGGCGCGC
This sequence comes from Pseudoalteromonas sp. 1CM17D, assembly GCF_023161805.1. Taxonomy (NCBI): domain Bacteria; kingdom Pseudomonadati; phylum Pseudomonadota; class Gammaproteobacteria; order Alteromonadales; family Pseudoalteromonadaceae; genus Pseudoalteromonas; species Pseudoalteromonas sp. 1CM17D. The sequence goes on from NZ_JALNTP010000019.1 coordinate 26,153, forward strand.
TCCACTAAGGCATTTTTTTGTGCTGCGTTACCTTTATGGTATGCATTTAATATAGCAAGTACGCTCTGTTGCTGTGTTTTAAAGCTTTCGTTTAATACGCGGTATGTTTTAGGGTCAACTTTACCCACGCTACGCCACGCTTTATTTAAACGGTTGTATTGGCTTTCAAACTGCTTCCAATCAAAGCTTTCAATAGCGGTGTCTTGCTCGCTTAGTGCTTGCATATCGTTTATCAGTACTTCACGCTGGGCTTTTGCAGCTTCGCGCGCCACTTCTTGCTCGGCAAAGTAACTACGACACGGTGCAAACAACAGCTCTATGTTGCTATCAAACTGCTCACCTTGTTGCTTTTCTTGCTCTGTATCTAAACGGCCAAGCTCGTTCCAACGCTTACGAAACGCTTTAACTTGCTCAGCACGCTGTTGTGGGTCGTCACACGGTTGGTCGACTAACCCTGCCACTTCTTCAAGTAAGGCTTCGCGTTTTGGCGCAGCTGCGTATTTTTGCCAATCTTTTGCTTCTGCAAGTTGTGCTTCTAAATCGGCTTTTAAGTTTACTAGTGGCTGCTGAAATTGCGGTGTTAACTTATCAAACAACTCTTCAAAGCCTTTAAATACACCAAAAGCAACATTAAAGCGGCCTTGCTCAATAAGGCGTTTTACATCGCGTGCTTTACGTTTGGCTGTGCTTTGGTTTTTTTCAAGCGGTTTTGTCAGCTCACTCATTTGCCCTAAAAACTGCTTTTTATGCGTATTTAATTGCGATTTAAAGTTTTGCTGCAATGCCCCATCAACCACATTTAAATGGCTACGAGTTTGTTTAAATGCGTTATTAAAACGAGTTAAAACATCATCGTAATCAGCTAGCTGCTGCGCAGGCTCAATTTCTTTAAGCTGTTCAAAAGCAATTTTATACTGTGCAATTGCGCTACTAAGCTCTGGTAGTTTAGCCACCTGATTGAATAGTTTTTCAAGCTTTGTAATAACTTGCTTAGTTTGTGCATTATCGCCGTGTTGGGCATCGGTTAACGTTTGCTTAGCTTGCGCTACTTTAGCCTCTAACCAATCTTGCTGAATTTGCTCTGGGGTTTCTAAGCCTAATTGCAACGCGTTTTCTATTTCTTCGCTCAATGCCTCAAGTGTTGCCAGAGCTAATAATTGGCGTTGTTGCTCGGCTAAACGCTGCTGTTGTTGCTCGTGCTGAGCTTTTAACGTAGCAATATGCGCATCGAGTTTATCAGTAATGCTGATGTATTTTTTATCTAGCTCTTTAACGTGCTCTTCGCTTAACCATTTAAGTTCAAGTGCTTGCCACTGCGCCATTAATTCGCCGGCTTGTGGGTTTACTATGGCGTAATCGTTTTTATCTCGCAGGGCATTTAGCTTTGCTAAAATAACGCGTGTTGCGCTCTCTACCTGAGCGGGCATTTCAATCGCTAAGCGTTCGTTTTCAATGTGTTGCTCAAGCTGCTGCTTAGCATCGCCTTTAGCGTGCTTTACTAATGGCTTAATAAGTTGATGCGTTATAACGAGCTCTACAAGTTGGCTTTGAAGCTCTTCGCTGCCCTCTTTAAACGCTTTTTCAATTAATTTAGGATTAGCTAAGCGCTTTAAAAGTTTAACGCGTACTTGTAGTTCTTTCTCTGCAAAGGCGAGTTTTTCTAGTGTTTTAACCGGTGCAAAACGGTCTATATACTCACTTTTAATTTGCGTGCTCAGTGCACTTTCGTTGTTTAACACTGCGTTTGAAATTTGTATTTCGGCTACATCTTTTAGCGCGTGATCTTGTTTATAGGCTTTCCACCACAGTGGTAAGTTATTTACTTTTTGTAATGCTTTGCGGCGTATTTCGGCTGAGTTATCTTCCAGCGCTAATGTGCTTAAAATTGATGCGTCGCGCTCTACATCAAGTTTTTCAATTGCGTCTAGACGAACTTGCTGCTTTGGGTGTTTCCACTTAGGTGTAAAAAGGTGTTTAAAGATCATGTTCACTAAACCTAGCTATTTCGTTTTCTGATTTAAATTCTTTTTGTAGTTGTGCTTTTGTCTTTTGGATCATTTCGCCATTAGCGCCAATGGTAAATTGCTCGTTTGATTGCGCTATTTTAGCTTGGTAAAGCATAACAAGTTGCACCGTTTGTTGCTTTTGCTCATCAGAGAGCGGCGTGCCATCGGGCCATTTACCGGTTGAAGCACCGTACTGTAAACGCTCAAATAATTCTGGGGTTATATTTTGTACAAGGTTGTCAATATTCATGTCATCTTTTCTTTTTTAGAGTCACTAAAATAACGCGGTTTACTAAGTACCAAATACAGCCGACACCAATCGCTACTGTATACGCGTACCATTGCAGGGTTTCTTTTGCGGGTTGTAAAAAGTATAAGCAAAAAAAGCCACCTAAAAATAGTATGAGCGCCAAGAAAGAATGGTTCATAAACATTTGCTGTTTTTTAATTCGCTGTTCGCGCTGAAGCTGTTGTACCTGCTCAGAGTTAAGCGCGCCAATGTTACTATTGCAATGCGGACACTGCTGATGTTTATCTGAAATTGATTTTGCACATTTGGGGCAATGAATAATCGCCATACTACTCTCCATACTACGCATAAAAAAAGCGCCTTGCGGCGCCTTTTATTGTACTTGTTTTATTGCTCGTTGTCTTTTTTGAATTTAACCCAGTAGTCATCTACGGATTGTTTCATTTCTTTGCGCAATAACATAATGCCAAATAAGTTAGGCAAGGTCATAACGACAATTGCAACGGCTGCTAATTTCCATACTAAAGTGGTATCGGCAAACGAAGCCCAAAAGAACGCAGCAACATAAAATACGCGATACGGCATAACTGAGCGATTACCAAGTAAATAAATCATGGCACGGTCACCGTAGTACGACCACGCAATGGCAGTAGAAAACGCGAATAACAATAAGCCTATCGATACTATGTATTGGCCGCTATCGCCAAAAAAGCCTCGGGTAAACGCTTTGGTTGTCAGCTCTGCTGAGTGCACTAACGATTTACCAATTAAACTAATGCTGTCGTCGGTTGGCATGCCGTTTTTAACTTCAACAATCCCTGTGTACTTATGTTTGTCGGTAATACCAAAACGTATGTCTTCACCAATTGAGCGTGAATGTAATACGGTAAAGCCATTACTTGTTGGCTCGCCATTAACTACATCAATGTTGCCGTTGAATAGCTCTACCTTGCTATCGTTACCGTTTAGGTAATTGTATAGCTCTTGGCGCTGCGCTTCGTTGGTTTCAGAGTAGTCACCTTTAATAATGCTCATTGACGATCGTTCAAAATGTGTTTCGAATTTTTCATTCCACACACCCGACGATAAAATAACTAAGCCTGTTAATGTACAAATAATAATGGTATCGATAAACGGCTCTAAAATTGACACCATGCCTTCAGACACGGGTTCATCCGCTTTTGCCGATGCGTGGGCAATGGGTGCAGAACCTTGACCGGCCTCATTTGAGAACAAGCCACGGTTAACACCTCTGTTAAATGCATACGCAAAAGAGGCACCTAAAAAGCCACCGGCTGCAGCAGAGCCTGTAAATGCATCAACAAATATTGACGCAAACGAAGGGCCGATGTTTTCAATGTTATAAAAAATAACACCTAACGCACCTATGATATAAATCACGGCCATAATGGGCACAACACGTGATGTAATAGCAGCAATACGACGAATACCACCTAAAATAACCAACGCAAGTAAAATAGATAACACCGCGCCGGTTGCCATAGGTGCAAAACCAAATGTGGCTTCCATACCCTGCGCTATGTTGTTAATTTGTGGCAAACTGCCCGTACCAAAAGAGCTAATTACAGTGGCAACAGCAAACAAAATAGCAAGCCACTTCATGTTTAGGCGTTTATCCATGTAATACATAGGGCCACCCGCCATGGTGCCATCTTGGGTTTTTTCGCGGTATTTATGCGAAAGCGTAACTTCTACAAATTTGGTGGTCATACCAAAAAATGCCGTCATCCACATCCAAAATAATGCCGCGGGGCCACCAATAGAAATAGCCAAGGCTACCCCACCAATGTTACCTGTACCTACCGTACCAGAGAGCGCAGTAGCCAGTGCTTGAAAATGTGTTGTGTCACCCTCGGTGCCTTTTTTATCAAATTTGCCTGTAACTACTTTACACGCATGTTTGAAATAACGAATTTGTGGGAACTTTAAATAAATAGTAAAAAATAGACCGACTCCTAGCAGCACGTAGGGAAACCAAACTGCGCCCCCTAACATGCCATCTAGGCTATCTAAAAGTTGTCCGAATGCATCCACGCTAAATACCTCTTATTATTTTATTTGAGACTGTTGATTGTTTATTACTTACTCAGAGCTAGGTAATACGATAACTAAGCTATTGCGCACTTTTATTATTTGTTAATTTTGTAATAAAAAAGGGCAACATTTTAATGTTGCCCTTACCTTATACTAATTTATCTTAATTTATCAACGACATTTACGATTGCCGCTAAAGTATCTTGACCAAATTGATACGAGCGTCGGTCTGACCAGCCGTAATCTGGGTCTGGTAAGTCGTTATTGTCTTTAAAAGGCATCTCAATTGTGTAAGTAAGTGCTTTAAATTCTTCTGCCGTTGCAGATGAGCCAACTGTTAAATTAGCTTTGCCCGGCTCGTCTTTATCGTAACCGTGCTCATCTTGAAACTCTGGCGTTATAGTAAGTAGCGCTGCTTTAAAGCTATCTTCTAAGTCTTTTAAGCGGTCATCGTAGCTTGGAATACCTTCACTGCCTGCCACAAAGTTATAAGGAATAGCTTCATCACCGTGTATATCTAAATGCATATCGAGGCCAGTTTCGCGCATTTTATTCAGGACTAAATACACTTCTGGGCTATTTTCCATGCTAGGCGTTTGCCATTCACGATTTAAGTTAACGCCTTTTGCGTTAGTACGAAGGTGACCACGTACGCTGCCATCTGGGTTCATGTTTGGTACTACATAAAATACAGCTTTTGATAAAAGAGCAGCGGCATGCGGGTCTTCATCATCTAGTAGTTTGTGTAATAGCCCTTCTACAAACCATTCTGCCATAGTTTCGCCTGGGTGTTGGCGCGCGGTGATCCAGATTGTTTTTTTATCTTCACTAGGCTGACCAATTTTAAGCACGCTCATATCACGGCCATCAAGTGTTTCACCTAATGTTTGTAATTGGCAAAGCTCTTCGCTTTGCGCCCAAGCTAATAAATCTAAATGACGGTCGTAGCTATATGGCGCAAAGTAAGCAAAATATACACTGGGGCATTCAGGCTCTAGTTCAAAGGTAAGCTTGCCATTTTCGTAATTTGAAGGCACACGGAACCATGTTTGACGGTCGTATGAGGCAACAGCTTGGTAGCCTTCCCATCCATCTGGGTAGGCAGAGTTTTCTAAATTATTAATGTTTAACTTATGCAGTTGATAAGGCGTTGTTTCTAGGCGAAAGTGAAACCACTGGTAAAATTCAGACTGGTGATCGTTGTTTATCTCTAATTGAATATTTAACGGATCGTTGGCTTCGATAACCTTTATGTTACCACTATCAAAATTGCTGCTGATTTTCATGAAAAAACCTTAAGGTAGAATAAGTTTATCTGCTTTGTTAGGCACGTTGATATTTTGGATTAAATTGACTCTATTTTTGGGTCACTAAATTACAAAAAAGAGCGGCCTAAAAGTGCAGAACTGACACTATTTAAAACCTGTACTGTGGATGATTAAGCTATCCCAAGCAGATTGCAGGTTAAATAGTAAAATGCATTATTGAATGAAATCAAATAAGCATTTCAATAATTAAAGCCTACCACACAGGGTACACTTTAAAAATATAACGCGACTAAAAAAGCCAGCAAAAAAGCTGGCTTAGTATAATTGCGTTTAAATTAGCGAGGTAAGCTTGGGAAAGCAACTTCAGCCATATCACGCATACAACGAACTACTTGGCAGCTGTAGCCAAATTCATTGTCGTACCATACGTATAAAACAACGCGGTTACCTTCAACAATTGTTGCTTGCGAGTCTACAACACCTGCGTAGCGGCTACCGACTAAATCGGTAGATACGATTTCGGTTGATGCGGTGTAATCAATTTGGTCACGCAGTTCTGAATGCAGTGCTGTTTCGCGTAAAAACGCATTTAGCTCTTCAACAGAGGTGCTGCTATTAAGGTTTAAGTTTAATATAGCAAGCGACACATTAGGTGTAGGCACACGAATCGCATTACCTGTTAGCTTACCTTCAAGCTCAGGAAGCGCTTTAGATACCGCTTTAGCTGCGCCTGTTTCGGTAATTACCATATTAAGTGCAGCAGCACGTCCACGACGCTCTGCTTTGTGGTAGTTATCAATAAGGTTTTGATCGTTTGTGTATGAGTGTACGGTTTCTACGTGGCCGTTATTAATACCAAACTTATCGTTTAATGCTTTAAGGGTTGGCGTAATCGCATTGGTGGTACAGCTTGCTGCACACACGATTTTATCTTCAGGCTTAATGTCTTGGTTATTTACACCATAAACAATGTTTTTAATGTTGCCTTTAGCCGGTGCTGTTAATAGTACTTTTGCAGCCCCTTTAGACTCTAAGTGCTGACCAAGGCCTGCTTCGTCTTTCCAAATACCAGTGTTATCAACTACGAGTGCATTTTCGATACCGTAAGCGGTGTAATCAACTTCACTTGGCGAGTTAGCATAAATCACTTGGATGTAGCTGCCATTCGCTTTAATTGCATTACGCTGCGTGTCAATTGTGATTGAGCCATTAAATGGACCATGAATTGAATCGCGACGCAGTAAGCTTGCACGTTTCTCAAGGTCGCCTTCTTTACCGCCACGTACCACAATTGCGCGTAAACGTAAGTCGGCATAAGGGCCTGATTTTTCGATTAGTAAACGTGCTAACAAACGCCCTATACGACCAAAGCCATACAATACAACATCACGCGGCTCTTTGGCTGGTGAGTCTGCAATTTCGGCTAATTCGCCTTTAACAAATTCATCAACTGTGCGGCCATTAGCAGCATCGCTGTACAAATAGCTATAAGCAAGTTTACCAATATCAATACGTGCTGAGTTTAGCTCCATTTTACTAATGGCTTCTAAAAACGGAAAGCTTTCGCGTAAACGTAATTTAGTGCCTTCAAATTGCGCTACAGTTTTGTGTGATTTGATAATATCGATAGTACTGGCATTAACGAGAGGACGGCCATATACAGCGATTTCTATGCCACGGTTACGATAAAGCTTACCAATGATAGGTTGCATGCTTTCAGCGTAATCTTGGCGTTCTTGCCAACTATTTGTATATTCTAATTCGTGAGATGAGGTCATTTTATTTACCTAATTTAATCATTTTGAACGGATAGCCTTTAAAAATGCATTAGATTTTGAGAGTAATGCACTTCAGGCAGGGCTATTCTAAGTTAATCTAAAGTTATTCTCTACTGTTAGCGCACAAATGATTGCGCTAGAATAGTAATGTATATATTCATTTGAGGTTAAGGGATGGTTTTAAGAGCAAGCGCAATACTAACAATGCTAGCGTTAACAGGATGCGAAGAACCACTGACTCTCGCTCAGGTATGTAAAGAAACACCTGGCTTTTGTAGTGATTTAAATAAAGATAGCCATTGTAAAAATGAGCGCTCAGAGGTTATTTTAAAACGCTATATAGAATATAAAAAACCCACAGATGAAAACAAATACCAATTGCTTAAGGGATTTGAGTCGTATAATCAATGTATTACTTTAGCCGCAAAAATAGAACATATTAAACTAAAGTCTAAAACAACATCGCGTATTGAAGGTCAGCTTACTAGCATTAAAGAGATGACCCGACTTTATCAAGACACAAAAAACACTAACCACCCAGGTTTGCTTTACTATCATTGGTCACGTAACAATGAGCAAAGTGCGCTGACTCGTTTACTTGCAATGGAAAATGATGAAAGCGTAACCAATAGTGCAGAAATGCAGTTTTATCTAGCCTCTTATTACATTAAGTTTGACGATGAAAAAACAATTGATTTGCTATATAAAACGCTTGAGCTAAATAAACAAGGTCAACAGCCAAACCCTGAAGTGTATACCTCGTTAATCAGCTTGTTTTATAAACATGATAAATATAAGCACGCTTACATTTTTTCGAAAGTGGCGCAAAGCGCTGGCATTGAGAATATAGATTTACTACCCATTGAGCACCAACTGATGAGCGATGGTAAAAATTTAGATGCGCTCGATGCCCTTGCTCAACAAACGTATGAACAAATACAAAACGGTGAGTTTGTATCGCCGCGAGAATTTTAGGTAAGCAAAACCCCTGGCATTTAATGTGTTTTAAAACATGATGCCAGATGGTTTTCTTAAATAAAAAAGGCAGCTTACGCTGCCCTTTTTTATTTTGCTTTGCTTGTGCCCACTTCTACACGGGTTTTAAGCTTTTGACCTGGTCTAAAGGTCACCACGCGGCGCGCCGAAATAGGAATGTCTTCTCCTGTTTTCGGGTTACGGCCTGGTCTTTCTTTTTTATCACGAAGATCAAAGTTACCAAATCCAGAGAGCTTAACCTGCTCGCCTTTTTCAAGCGCTGAGCGGATTTCTTCAAAAAACGCTTCAACTAAATCTTTGGCATCTTTTTTATTGATCCCGAGCTTTTCAAATAGGTGTTCAGCTATGTCGGCTTTAGTAAGCGCCATATCTAGTCCCTCAACGATGCATTAAACTTTTCGGCCAATGTGGCCACCACGTTATCAACTACCAGATTGATATCTTTCTCTTCGAGTGTTCTATCAACCGCCTGCAGTGTTAGAGCAATCGCCAAACTCTTATAATTTGGCTCAATACCTTTGCCCTTATACACATCGAATAAGTTTAGGTCAACCAATTGATTTCCGCCAACTTTTTCTATTGTGCTTAAAATATCACCTGAATTAACGCTGTCAGCCACTAAAATCGCGATGTCGCGGCGATTTGAAGGGAATTTTGAAACCCCTACAGCTTGCGGTAAATTTCTTTTTTCTATTGCAGACATTTCTATTTCAAATACAAAAGTTGCGTTATTGATATCTAACGATTTTTGCACTTGAGGATGAAGAGCACCAAAAAATCCTACCTTTTTACCTTCAACATAAATAACTGCTGATTGGCCTGGGTGTAAACCGTCTGACTGCTCTGCTTTAATTTCAAAACGGCTTGTATCGTTGGTGATTGCTAATAAGGCTTCAACATCACCTTTTAGGTCGTAAAAATCAACGTTGCGTTTTTGCTCAACCCAATGCTCGCCGTGTGCAAGGCCAGTGATCACACCGCCAATGACAGGGACTTGCTGCAGGCCATTTTCTGCACTGTCGTCGCTGATAAATTTAAGACCATGCTCAAATAAACGAATACGTGGTTGTTGACGGTTTTGATTATACGCAACCGATGCTAAAAGCCCTGGCATTAAGCTTACACGCATAGCCGACATTTCAATTGAAATTGGGTGCGGCAGTATAAGCGGATTACTTTGTGGGTGTATAATAGCTTGTGCTTTAGGGTCTACAAAGCTGTACGTAATTGCTTCTTGGTAGCCACGTGTCACTAACGTATTACGAAACTTACTTAACGCAATTGTTGACTCGTCATGTGTAGTCATTTTTAATTTTGCGGTTGGCGCAACATTTGGAATACTGTTGTAACCATAAACACGAGCAACTTCTTCAATTAAGTCTTCTTCAATACGAATATCGAAGCGGTAGCTTGGAATATCAGCGCTCCAGCTGTCGTTTTCAAACTTAACGTCTAACCCTAAACGAGTCAGAATATCAGTCACTTTCGCATCGTCAATATGATGACCAATTACACGGTCTAAACGCGCACGACGTAGGCGTACTTCTGTCACTTTTGGCAGTTTATCAGCAGCCACAGCTTCTACAACAGGGCCTGCTTCACCGCCAACAATATCAAGTAATAAAGCGGTTGCGCGCTCCATTGCATCGTGTTGCAGGGTAAAATCTACGCCACGCTCATAGCGGTGTGATGCATCGGTATGTAAGCCGTAACTACGGGCTTGACCTGCAATTGCGACTGGGTTAAAAAACGCGCTTTCTAATAAAATATCAGACGTTTTTTCTGTTACACCTGATTGCTCGCCGCCAAAAATACCGGCAATCGCAAGGGCTTTATTATGATCGGCTATCACAAGTGTTGATTCGTTCAGTTTTGCAGTATTACCATCAAGCAATACTAACTCTTCGCCTGCATTGGCACTGCGAACCTTAATGCCGCCTTCAATTGCATTTAAATCAAATGCATGCATTGGGTGGCCAAGTTCTAGTAATACATAGTTAGTAACATCAACAACAGGGTCAATTGAGCGAATACCACTACGGCGAAGCTTTTCAACCATCCAAAGCGGTGTTTCTGCATCAAGGCTAATGCCTTTGATTACACGGCCTAAGTAACGCGGACACGCATCAGCATTAACAAGCTCGATAGATACTTCATCGTCAATAGTGCCGCTAACTGCTGGAATTTGTAGCTCGTTTACATCAACGCTGTTTAATACACCTACTTCGCGTGCAAGGCCTTTTATACCCAAGCAATCACCACGGTTTGGCGTTAAGTCCACATCAATTATGTTGTCATCAAGGCCTAAGTATTCGCGCAGGTCTTTACCAATTGGCGCATCGCTTGGCAATTCCATGATGCCGTCGCCTTCTTCGCTAATACCTAGCTCAACAAAAGCACACAGCATACCGTGTGATGGCTGACCGCGTAATTTGGCTTTTTTAATTTTAAAGTCGCCCGGTAAAACAGCGCCCACTGTTGCAACAGCTACTTTAATGCCTTGGCGACAATTTGGCGCACCACACACAATATCAAGTAGCTCATCGCCACCTACATTGATTTTAGTAACGCGAAGTTTATCTGCATCTGGGTGCTGTGCGCACTCAACCACTTCACCAACCACTACGCCGTTAAAATCCGCTGCCGCGCTCTCAACTGCATCAACCTCAAGGCCAGCCATAGAAAGCTGTTCCGAAAGAGCTTGCGTATCAATAGCAGGATTTACCCACTCTCTTAACCACTTTTCACTAAATTTCATTTTATATTTTCACTCTTAACGGAACTGGTTTAGGAATTTTAAGTCATTTTCAAAAAATGCACGTAAGTCGTTTACGCCATAGCGCAGCATGGTTAAGCGCTCTACGCCCATACCAAAAGCAAAACCAGTGTATTTTTCTGGGTCAATACCTACTGACTTAAGTACGTTAGGGTGAACCATGCCACAACCTAATACTTCAAGCCATTTACCGTCTTTACCCATAACATCTACTTCAGCTGAAGGCTCTGTAAATGGGAAGAATGAAGGGCGGAAACGAATTTCCATGTCTTCTTCAAAAAAGTTACGTAAGAAGTCGTGTAAAATACCCTTAAGCTCTGTGAAGCTTACATCAGTATCAACCATTAAACCTTCTACCTGATGAAACATTGGAGTATGCGTTTGGTCGTAGTCGTTACGATATACTCGACCTGGCGAAATAATTCGCAGTGGCGGTTGCTCTGTTTCCATAGTACGAATTTGCACACCACTTGTTTGGGTGCGCAGTACTAACTTAGGATTAAAATAAAAGGTATCGTGATCAGCACGCGCTGGGTGATGCTCAGGAATATTTAGCGCATCAAAGTTATGAAAATCATCTTCTACTTCTGGGCCTGATTTAACTTCAAAACCTAGCTCGCCAAAAAAGCTTTCTATACGCTCGATTGTGCGTGTTACCGGATGAAGGCCACCCGTAGGCATTACGCGCCCTGGTAAAGTTACATCAATTGTTTCAGCTGCTAGCTTTTCTTCAAGCGCTTTACTTGCTAAAAGCTCACGCTTTTCGTTAATGGCAGCTTGTACATCTTGCTTAGCTTGGTTAATTACTTGGCCTGCTTCTTTGCGTTCTTCAGGAGCAATTTTACCCAGTGTTTTAAGTAAGCTTGTGATTTCGCCTTTTTTACCAAGGTAATTAACCCTGATCTCTTCTAGTTGCGCGATTTCACTGGCACTGGCAACTGCCTCAAGTGCTTGCGCTAAAATATTTTCTAAGTTCATTCGATACCTGATCTTTCACAGAAGGTGATTACAATTTTGTTGACTAATGATAACTGAAAGCAGGGTCTAGATTCTAGACCTACTACAGCTTTAACGTTGATTTTATGAAGGGAATTGTTAATTTTCGTTGAGCGGCCATTGATGCGTGATCTAATTTGTCTAATACGTCTAATAAAGCACGCATATCACGACTCAAGCGAGTCAATAAAAAGCGCGCGCATTCATCGCTTAGTTCAAGCCCACGCATATGCGCTCGCTTAACCAGTGCTTGTGCTTTATCATCATCACTCATTGATCGAATTTGAAAGGTGGTCCCCCACTTTAGCCGAGACTCTAAGTCGGGCAAGGTGATATTAAGCATGTCAGGGAGCAAATCGGCCGTAACCACTAACATTTTTCCGGGCTCGTTAAAGCGATTAAAAAAGTTAAAAAGGGCTTTTTCCCATGCGTCATTGCCAGCGACTAAGTGCACATCATCAATACATAATACGTCAAGTGCTTCTAAACCATCTAACACCATAGGGCCAAAGTCGATAACTTCACGCATAGACAACAGCATGTTTGACAAACCACGCTCTTGGGCTTGTATGCAGGTTGCGTACAATAAGTGGGATTTACCAGAATCGCCTAAGCCGCACAAATAAGTGTACTGAAATTTGTTGGCAAGCTTTGAAAAGCTCGCTTTAAGGTGGTTTACCTCTAAAGAGTCTTCCCCACCAAAATAAGAAGCAAATGTTTCATCGTCAGGCAAGGTGACTGGAAGTGCCATTTGCATAGGCTCAGCACTTAGCATTACTCACCGACCCACTGATACTCAAGACTGTTTTTATCTACAACATGGTAAAATGCGCGAGGGTCAACATAATCTCTAAAGGCACTATCAAGGCCAAGGCCTTTTTTAAGATCGCCCACACTGCCGGTGTGGTTAAGCTTAAACTCAACAAATTCTGGGGTTTTGCGCATTATTGTTGCTTGCGTCACTACACTCAAACTTTGTAGACGACGCTTTGCAAGTTCAATATCGACAAAGCTTTGAGTGCCTTTTAAGGTGAGCGTAGCCGCAGCCTGTTCATAATACGCGTTAGGGTCGATAGCGTATTCATTGGCTAATCCCAACGCTAAGCTGTCTATCATCTGGCCTACTATTTGTTGTTTATCACCTTCAAGACGGTTTGAATCAAATAAATCGTCATTAGTAAAACGCCAGTCTAAAATCCAGGTTTCGCTGTCGGGCTCTTGATACATTCTTGCTGTAATGCTTCGCTCTGCACTATAACGGCGCGACGCCTCTTCAACAGGCTCTGAAAAATTACCCCATACTTCAGGAATGCCAACCAAACGTCTGTCTTGTAAATCTAATAGTGGCACTACAACGGGTAAACCACGTCGACCCGCTTTGTCATATATAAGCTGCTCTAACTGAGGATAGCTTTCTTGTGTAACAAGCTCTCTACGCCAGTTATCTTCAATACCTAACCAAATAGCAACTAATGGGCGCTGGACGCCCCAAAGAGGTAAATTTAATTCTTTAATTAATTCATTTATTTTACGCGCTTCAAATTTTACAACTAGATTAAGCTGTCCATTTGCTTTTTCGTCGTATTCAAACTTGAGCATGTAATCTGAAATGTTTTTGGTGCGTTGTTGAGCAAGCTTATTTTGATCAGCAGATTCATCCCCGCTTACCTTTACTAAAACATTGAGTAATGCTTTGCGGCTAGCGGCTAAACGCGTGTCTCGACTTTTATCATCGACTTTTAATATATCTTGATACAGATCAGTTACTTCAACTGCCGATACAGAGAAACAAAATATAAATGATATGGCACTAATTAATAATCTATACACTGGCTATTAGTTCTTGGTTTTAAACTATTTTGATCCTAAATCAAAGCCAGTAACAAAGCAAAATTATATTTGTAATCTAGCTATGTTGAATAAATATTGTTTATCTTAAAGCTTAAAACAGAAACAAATAGCTACTTAGCTATATGTTAAATGGGTTGTGATTGGTGGGGCGAATAAACAGCACGCCCTCAATAAACTTTAAAATAAATATTATGGTTATGTAGTGTGCTTAATCCGCGGGTTTCGTGATAGTCAGCCCACGCTACGGAGTTGGTGGAGGCTTTATCAATAATGTTTGGTAATGCAACTCGTGAGATAAGAACACTATAATTATAATCGATGGTTTTAGCGTCGGGTGTCGCTTCGCTCGCCCGACCTACGTGGTAGATTTAGAAGAGAATGCATTACGTGTACGGACTAAGGTACGCATATATAAAAACACTATATTTACCATACAAAGGTGTGTAGCGAGCCTTATCCGCGGGTTTCGTGATACTCAACCCACGCTACGGAAGTGGTGCTATTACATAAAGGCCTGTATTTCACTTTCCTGCAGACGTAAAAAAGCCCGGCTCTTTCGAGTCGGGCTTTCTTCTATTTGGAGCCTGGCAATGTCCTACTTTCACATAGCAAATGCTACACTATCATCGGCGCTGTTTCGTTTCACTACTG